>JABUSD010000239.1 GCA_021442845.1 Holdemanella sp. | reverse complement strand
TTCCTCAGATTGAAGTTACATTTGATATCGATGCTAACGGTATCGTGCATGTAAGTGCTAAGGATAAAGGAACTGGAAAAGAACAGTCTATTACAATCCAGAATAGTTCAGGATTAAGTGATGCTGAAATTGAAAGAATGGTTCGTGAAGCGGAAGAAAACAAGGCTGAAGATGAAAAGCGTAAAGAAGAAGTTGAATTACGTAATAAAGCAGAAGGATTTATCGCCCAGATTGATGGAATGTTAGAAGACAACGCTGGTAAGATTGATCCAAAACAAGCTGAAGAAACTAAGAAATTACGTGACGATTTACAACAGGCATTGGATCAGAATGATATGGATGCGGTTCGCAGCAAGCTTGATATGCTTGAAAAAGCAGCACAGGCAGCTGGTGCACAGATGTATCAGAACCAGGGTGAACAGCCAAACGCATCACAGCCAAATGATGATGTATACGATGCTGAATTTACTGAAAAACACTAATAAATACAGAGTTCTAGCCTAGCTAGAACTTTCGTCTGCTATAAGGAGGAAGAACTATGGCCGATAAACGTGATTATTATGAAGTCCTTGGCGTTGCCAAAGGAGCCACACAAGACGAAATAAAAAAGGCTTATCGTAAGTTAGCCATGAAATATCACCCTGATAGAAATAAGGAAGCAGGGGCTGAAGAGAAATTCAAGGAAATCAATGAGGCCTATGAAGTATTAAGTGACGAAAACAAGCGTGCTACATATGATCAGTTTGGACATGCAGGACTGGATGGACAAGCCGGATTTGGACAAGGTGGATTTACTGATTTCGCCGATTTCGGAGATCTCTTTGGTTCATTCTTTGGCGGTGGGTTTGGTGGATCTCGCAGGTCAGCCAATCAGCCTCGCCAAGGGGAAGATCGCTATATGTCGCTTCGCATTGATTTCATGGATGCGATTTTTGGAAAAACAGAAACCATTTCACTCGATGTGGATGAGGTATGTAAACACTGCAATGGAACAGGAGCAGAAAGTCCAAGCGATGTACAGACTTGTTCTCGTTGTAAAGGAACAGGATATGTTGTTGTGCAGCAGCAGTCATTCTTTGGGACAATCCAGCAGCAGACTGTATGTCCAGACTGTCAAGGACGAGGTAAAACCGTAACAAAAGCCTGTCATAAATGTCATGGAAAAGGATATGAACACAAGAAAATCAAGCTGGATATCAAGATTCCGGCTGGAATCCAGACCGGACAGCAGATTCGTGTATCAGGCAAAGGGGAAAAGGGAGCCAATGGTGGACCTAACGGCGATTTATATATTGAAATTATCGTAAGACCACATGCAACTTTCCGACGTGATGGAAACAACATTCACATTACCGTTCCAATCTCATCTGTCGATGCAGCGCTTGGTTGTGTACTTTCTGTACCAACTGTATATGGGGATGTCGATTTGACAATTCCAGAAGGAACACAGCCAAATTCAAAATTCCGTCTAAAAGGAAAAGGTGTCAATGGAAGAACGGGGCAGGGAGACCAGTATGTTGAAATAACGGTTGAAATCCCTAAGCGATTAAGTCGAAAAGAAAGAGAATTATATGAACAGCTAAAGAATGTTTCCAATGATTCTCCGTTTGATAGATTCAAAAAAGCATTTCGTTAATTAAAAAGGTTGTAGCAATACAACCTTTTTGTTATTATGTTTTTTGTCTTGTGCTCACATCATAGAAGGCAAAGTGTTTTGGGCTGTGTCTTGATTGCGTATATTCAAAGAAGATACCATTTGAATCGTAGGTAGTGCTTGTAACAGCCATAACGCAGTTCAATCCGTTTAATAGTATATTATTTTCATCATTTTCATTGGCTGGTTCAACAGAGAACTTCCGCTTTGATGTCATGATATTCACATGCAATTCATTTTCAAGATAATTATAGATAGATGATTCTGCAATCTCCCTTGTCAGATGTGGTACGACATCCTTTAAAAAGTAGTTATGGTCAATAATCAATGGGATATCATCTATAATACGAAGTCTTTGTACATAATAAATTTCTTTTCCAATTTCAAATCCAGTTTTCTTGCTTAATTTTTCATCAATGACCAGTTCCTTGAATTCTCTTACTTCGGTTACCTGATTCAATGATAAACGCGAAGATGCTTCCGAAAACGATTCGATTCTTTCCATTGTGAATATGGATTGTTCCTGTGGCTCATAAATCACACGAACACCTTTTCCATGAATGGTTTGCACATAACCATCCTGTACCAGCTGCATGATGGCTCTTCGTATTGTGTTTCTTGAACTTTCAAATTCATGCACAAAAGTATTTTCAGATGGAAGCAGGGATTGATATTCATATTCTCCTGTTTCAATTCTTCTTTTTATTTTTTTATATAGATCTTCATATTTACTTTTAGGCATAGTATTTCTCCCAACATGTTTAAACAACCGTAATCATTATACAATATAATAAAATAAAAAATAAAAAAGTTTTTAAATAAAGTCGTTGACATACTTGTTTAAACAAGTTAATATAATGATGTAACTTGTTTAAACAAGTATGTGTACACAAAAATCTAAGTTAAGGAAACAAAGGAGAAGAAACAAAATGGGTAAGTATGTAGAGGATTCCAAGGAATTGTTGGAATACATTGGTGGTAAAGAAAACATCGGTGCAGTATCACACTGTATCACAAGAATGCGATTTGTATTAAACAATCCTTCTATTGCAGATATTAAGAAAATTGAAGCAATGAAAGTTGTAAAGGGAACATTCACACAAGCTGGACAGTTCCAGGTAATCATTGGAAATGCGGTTTCTGATTTCTATAATGATTTTATTTCAGTAGCCGGTGTTGAAGGTGTTTCAAAAGATCAGGTTAAGAGTGCTGCTAAGCAGAATCAGAACGTTGTACAAAGAATGTTGACAGCTATTGCCGAAATCTTTGCACCATTGATTCCAGCTATCATCGTTGGTGGTTTGATTTTAGGTTTTAGAAACTGTATTGATAGTTTATACTTATTTGAGAATGGAACAAAGACTTTATGTGACTTAAGCCAGTTCTGGGCTGGACTTGACCACTTCTTATGGATCATTGGTGAAGCTGTATTCCATACAGGTATTCCAGTTGGAATCTGCTGGTCTGTTACGAAAAAGATGGGTACTACACAGATGCTGGGTATTGTCCTTGGATTAACATTAGTATCTGGACAGTTATTGAATGCTTATGGTGTTGCTGGTGCTACCGAAATTCCACAATGGAACTTCGGATTCATGCAGGTGAACATGATTGGTTATCAGGCACAGGTTATTCCAGCAATTCTAGCTGCATTTACCCTTGTATATCTTGAAAAGTTCTTCCGAAAGATAACACCTCAGGTTGTATCGATGATTGTGGTTCCTTTCTGTTCATTGTTGCTGGCTGTTATTGCTGCTCACTTCATCTTAGGTCCAATTGGATGGAAGATTGGTTCAGCTATTTCAACTGTAGTTTATGCAGGTATTGTTGGTAAGTTCAGAGTTATCTTTGGAGCTATCTTTGGATTTGCATATGCACCGCTTGTAATTACCGGACTTCACCACATGTCAAATGCCATTGACCTTCAGTTGATTGCCGATTATGGTGGAACTATGTTGTGGCCTATGATTGCCTTATCAAATATTGCACAAGGGTCGGCTGTACTAGCTATGGCTTATTTACAGAAGAAGAACACAGAAGCACAGGAAGTGAACTATCCAGCTGCCATCTCATGTTACTTAGGTGTTACTGAACCAGCTATGTTTGGTGTTAACTTGAAGTTTGTATTCCCATTCTTATGCGGAATGATCGGTTCATGTGCTGCAGCTATCCTTTGTACAGCAACAGGTGTTACGGCAAATGCAATCGGTGTTGGTGGGTTACCTGGTATCCTTTCTATCCAGCCACAATATATGGTTCAATTCGCTCTATGTATGGTTGTTGCGGTTGTTGTACCATTCGCATTGACAGTCATCATTGGAAAGAAAAAATTAGATACAGCTGCTAGAGAAGGCGAATCAGCTGAATAATACATGCTATGTTACAGAGTTTTCTTTCTAAAACTCTGTAACATCTCAATAGAAATGAGAGGAATTTTATATGATTAAACGAGATAAGGTCGTCTATCAGATCTACCCAAAATCATTTAAGGATTCAAACGGAGACGGTTTAGGGGATATTCGTGGAATGATTGAAAAGTTAGACTATCTTCAGGATTTAGGTGTCGATTATATCTGGTCAACGCCATTCTTTGTATCACCCCAGAATGACAATGGATATGATGTAGCTGACTATTACAACATCGATTCTCGTTATGGAACGATGGAAGATGTGGAAGAATTGATCAGCGAGGCAAAAAAGCGAAACATTGGATTGATGTTTGACATGGTATTCAATCATACATCAACAGAGCATGAATGGTTTAAAAAAGCGTTGGCTGGAGATGAAAAATACCAGAACTACTATATATTTAAAGATGGAACACCTGATAAAGTGCCAACAAACTGGGCGTCAAAATTTGGTGGAAGTGCATGGGAATACATTCCCCATCTAAAGAAATGGTATCTTCACTTATTTGATAAGACACAGGCAGATCTAAACTGGGACAATCCAGAGGTTCGTGATGAATTGAAGAAAGTCATTCTGTTCTGGAAAGAAAAGGGAGTTGTTGGATATCGTTTTGATGTTGTAAACCTGATTTCAAAGCCAGCTACATTTGAAGATGATGACATAGGGGATGGTAGACGATTCTATACCGATGGACCAAATGTACATGAATATTTAAAAGAACTTGTAAAAGATACAGGTATGGAAGATATGATGACAGTTGGTGAAATGTCTTCCACTTCCTTGGAAAACTGCGTTCGCTATTCGAACCCTGACGAAGGTGAATTGGCAATGGTATTCAACTTCCATCATTTGAAAGTTGATTATAAAAATGGAGATAAGTGGACTTTACAGGCACCTGATTATAAACAGTTAAAGAATCTGTTCAAGACCTGGCAATTGGGTATTCAGGAAGGTAATGGATTGAATGCCATGTTCCTGTGCAATCATGATCAGCCAAGAGCTATTTCAAGATTTGGAAACGATACGAAATATTGGAAGGAATCGGCAGAGATGCTGGCAACATTGATTCATATGATGCAGGGTATTCCATATATCTATCAGGGTGAAGAGCTTGGTATGACTAATCATGGTTATACAACAATTGAACAATACCGTGATGTAGAAAGCTTGAATTACTACAAGATTCTGATGGAAAGAGGGATGACATCAGATGAAGCTTTGCATGTATTGAATGAGAGATCAAGAGACAATGGTCGTACTCCAATGCAATGGAATAGTGATACATATGCAGGATTCTCTACGGTTGAGCCTTGGATTCCGCTTCCGGAAAACTATAAGACAATCAATGCTGAAAGTGAATTCCATGATGAAACTTCCATTTACAACTACTATAAAAAATTAATCCAGATTCGTAAGAATCACAGAGCCATTTCTTATGGATCTATTTCATTCATTGACAATGAGGATGATGAGGTTATTGTATATGTACGTGAATGCGAAGAAGAAAGAATTGTTGTGATTGTAAATCTTGTAGAAGATAAAAAAGAATTAATCTTACATGAAAATCTTGATCTAGCATCAAAAATCATTTCCAATTATGATTCAAATGAAGTCAATGGAAATATCCTTTCATTGAAGCCATATGAATGTCTTGTGATTAAAACCAGATAATATAAAAGGGTGTAACATCTATTAAAATGTTACACCTTCTTTCTTTTAAACTTTTTGTTCACATAGAATGAATTGGTGTAAAATGGATATATGGAGGATTTCATAATATGATTATTCAAAGTACAAGAGTATGGATTGCTGGGCAGTTTATGCCAGCTCAAATTAAAATGGAAGGAAAAATAATTACTGGTGTGATGGAATATGGAAAAGAATCTGTTGATGTAGATTATGGAAGTGATCGTATCGTACCAGGTTTTATCGATATTCATACACATGGATATAATACATGGGATACAAATGATGCAACACCGGAAGGCCTTCGTTATTGGATGAAGAATATCACAAGTGAAGGGGTAACGGGAATTTGTCCTACAACGATTACCCAGAGCCATGAAGTATTATCCAATGCGATTAAAAATGTTGTGAAGGTTGTAGAAGAAGGATATGAAGGGGCGGAAATTCTAGGAATTCACTTTGAAGGTCCTTATTTAAATCAGAAATACAAGGGGGCACAACCGGAACAATATTGTATTACACCGGATGTAGAAGAATTCAAAGAGTATCAAAAAGATGCGAAAGGCATGATTAAAGTCATTACGATGGCTTGTGAGTGTGATGCTGATTTCAAATTGACAGAATATTGTTCGCAAAATGGTGTTCTTGTATCACAAGGGCATTCAGGCGCTAGCTTTGAAGAAGCGAGAATGGCAATTGCTCATGGTGCTATGTCGATGACACATGTATTTAATGGCATGACACCTTTCCACCACAGAAATCCAGGCCTGGTAGGAGCTGCCATGCGTTTTAGAGATGTCTATGGAGAAGTAATCTGCGATGGAAATCATTCAGATGTAAATTCATTAAATAATTATTATATGGCAAAAGGAAGAGATTATGTCATTATGATCAGCGATGCCTTAATGGCAAAAGGCTGTCCTGTTGGAAGCAAGTTCATCTTTGGCGGACAGGAAATTGAAGTCTATCCTGATGGAAGTGCTCATTTGACAGGGTCAAAGGCATTGGCTGGCAGTACATTGAATATCAATCGTGGCTTACAGATTGTTGTTGAAAAAGCAGGGGTACCATTTGATTATGCACTGAATTCCTGCACGATCAATCCAGCTAGAGCGTTACGCATTGATGATCATAAAGGGAAAATTTGCACTGGATATGATGCAGATTTAGTTGTATTAAACAATGAATACGATGTTATACAGACATATGCAAGAGGAAAAGCGTGTAAATAGGACAGGATTACCTGTTCTATTTTTATGCGATACGTATAGGAAATCAATAAAATTTATTGTAGAATAGTACATATGTTATGGAGGTGTTTTGATATGAAACAAAATACAAAATGTATACAAGCGGGATATACTCCTAAAAACGGTGAATCAAGAATGATTCCAATTATCCAGAGTACTACTTTTAAATATGACACAAGCGAAAATATGGGAAGATTGTTTGATCTTGAAGAAGCAGGTTATTTTTATACTCGACTTCAAAATCCTACAAATGACTTTGTTGCCAATAAGATTTGTGCTTTAGAAGGTGGAACAGCTGCCATGTTGACATCAAGTGGACAGGCCGCAAACTTCTATTCTGTATTTAATATTGCCAATGCAGGCGATCATGTAATTAGTGCTGCCACAATTTATGGTGGAACATTTAACTTGTTCAACGTAACAATGGCTAAAATGGGTATTGAATTTACTTTCCTGAATCCAAATTGTACGGATGAAGAATTAGAAGCAGCATTCAAGCCAAACACAAAGGCTGTTTTTGGTGAAACAATTGCCAATCCTTCGCTGGATGTATTCGATATTGAAAGATGGGCAAAAATTGCACATAAACACGGTGTACCGCTAATTATTGATAATACATTCGCAACACCAATCAATTGTCGTCCGATTGAATGGGGAGCTGACATTGTTACGCACTCAACAACTAAATATATGGATGGACATGATGCAACTGTAGGTGGATGTATTGTAGATGGTGGTAAATTTGACTGGTTTGCCTATGCAGATAAGTTCCCGGGACTTACAACGCCAGATGAATCATACCACGGTATTACATATGCTGAAAAATTTGGTTTAGGTGGTGCTTTCATCACAAAGTGTACAGCACAGTTAATGCGTGATTTCGGATCTATCCAGGCGCCTATGAACGCATTCTTCTTGAATCTTGGACTTGAATCTTTACATGTACGTGTTCCAAGACATTGTGAAAATGCACAAGTGATTGCAGAATTCTTAGAAGCAAATGAAAATGTAACATGGGTTAACTATCCTGGCTTACCATCAAACAAATATTATGATTTAGCAAAGAAGTACATGCCTAATGGAACTTGTGGTGTTGTATCATTTGGCGTGAAAGGTGGAAGAAAAGCCGCTGAAAAATTCATGGCAAATCTTAAGATTGCGATGATCGCAACACATGTTGCTGATGCGCACACTTGTGTACTTCACCCAGCTTCTTCAACACACCGTCAGATGTCAGATGAAGAATTAATCGCTGCTGGTGTAGGACCAGATTTAATCCGCTTATCTGTTGGTATTGAAGATGTTGAGGATATCCTTGAAGATGTTAAACAGGCTCTAGCAGCTATCTAGAGGTAGTCTATGCCAATTAACATTCCTAATGAGTTGCCAGCAAAAGAGATATTAGAGAGCGAAAAGATTTTTGCGATCGAAGATGATAGCGCGCATAAACAAAGGGTTCGTCCTTTGCGTACGGTCATCTTAAATCTAATGCCTAAAAAAATTGAAACAGAAACACAGATTCTTCGATTAATCAGTAAATCTCCATTACAGGTTCAAATTGACTTCATGAAGATTGATAGACATAAATCAAAGAATACAAGTGAAGAACACCTTGTCAAATTCTATCGAGACTATACAACATTTCTTGATAACTACTATGACTGTATGATTATAACAGGAGCTCCTGTTGAACATCTTGCCTTCGAAGATGTGGATTATTGGGAAGATTTAAAGAAGATTATGGAATGGTCAAAGACGCATGTGTATAGCACAATGCATATCTGCTGGGGTGCACAGGCTGGTCTTTACTATCACTATGGAATCAAGAAAGAAATTCTCCCTGAGAAGATGTTTGGAATCTTTCCTCATCATTTAGAGGATGAATATGATTTCCTTACGAATGGATTTGATGAAATTCATAATACACCGCATTCCCGTCATACATGCATTGATGAAAAAGCACTGAAAGAGACGGATTTAGATGTCTTGTCTAGAAGTGATAAGACAGGAAGTAATATCATTGTCACAAAAGACTATCGCCAGATTTTTGTGACAGGGCATTTTGAATATGGGGTTGAAACTCTATCACAGGAATATTTCCGTGATTTAAAGGAAAATAAGCCGATTCATATTCCCGAAAACTATTTTATCGATGATGATCCTGACAAAGGTCCTGTCTTAACATGGAGAAGCCATGCCAATCTGTTATATCGCAACTGGCTGAACTATGTATATCAGATGACACCTTATGTCATTGAAGAAATTCAGAACATTGATCCAATCGGTACAAATAGAAAGAATGAACACGGGTATTCTAAAGCGTTTATAAAGGAATAGAAAAGAGCGAAGAGCTCTTTTTCTATTGTTAACTTTTCTTAATATTTTACAAGAAAAAGCAAAAAAACGCTTGACTTTTTCTTTGCAGGATGAATCGGTCTTTGCGAAAATGATTTTCGTTAAAATATAAAGGTTATAACTAAAAAATATCAATAAAATGACGATATATGCCTTGCAAACGGTTACATTTGGAGTAAAATTATTAATAGTTATATATTTTGGTTTTAGGAGGACATTAAAATGAAACTAAAAAAACTATTTACTTGCGTAGCATCATTTATGCTAGCGGTAGCACTTGTCGGATGTGGAGGATCTAGTTCAGGATCTACAGACTCTACTGGTGGCGAAGTTGCAGTATTCTGGTACACTTTCGGTGATACTTATCTATCATCTGTACGTTCAGCAATGAATGCAACATTTGATGAAAAAGGAATCAAATACCAGGATTATGATGCAAATGCTAGCCAGACAACTCAGACAGAACAGATTACAACAGCTATTAGTAAGGGAGCTTCTTGCTTAGTTGTTAACATCGTTGACGCTTCTTCTGATGACGCTACTCAGGCTATTATTAACTTAGCTAAAGATGCTAATTTACCAGTTGTATTCTTCAACCGTTCTGTATCTGAAGAAATCGTATCTGCTTATGACAAAGCTGCTTATGTAGGAACTGACTATACTCAGGCTGGTCACATGGAAGGTCAGATGGCTGGACAGTTTATTCTTGAAAACTATGATAAGCTTGACATCAACGGTGACGGAAAAATCACTTATGTAATGTTCAAAGGTCAAGAAGGTAACATGGAAGCTGATGCTCGTACTCAATACGGTGTTGAAGACGCTAACAAAGTATTAACTGAAGGTGGAAAACCAGAACTTGAATTCTACGATTCATCTAACTCATCTAAATACTTATTAGACATGAATGGAACTTGGTCAGCTCAGCAAGGTCAGGAATTAATGCAGACTGCTTTATCTAAATTCAACGAAGGTAACAAGAACATGATCGAAGTTGTTATCGCTAACAACGATGATATGGCATTAGGTGCAATCGCTGCATTACAGAACTCAGGATACAATACAGGTGATGGACGTTATATCCCAGTATTCGGTGTTGATGCTACAGACGCTGCAAAAGCTGCAATTAAAGATGGATCTATGACTGGAACTATCAAACAGGATGCTGCTGGTATGGCTAACGCAGTTGTTCAGATTGCTGAAAACTTAACTAACAACAAAGGTACATTTGATGGTATCGATGCTGCTAACGTAGTTGGAACTTGGCGTGTTAATATTCCTTATTCAGCATACGCTGGTGAATAATTATTAATTTTTATAAGAATAGAAAAAAATATTTAATGGGCTGCGCCTAAATGTAGCGCAGTCCTTTTTTTAAAAGAAAGTTAAGTAGGAGAGAAATATGGCAAATAACGAACCTGTTCTACTACGAATGGAGGACATTACAAAAGTTTTCCCAGGTGTTAAGGCTCTTGATGGCGTAACAGTTGAAGTAAAAGCTGGTACTGTGCATGCACTTATGGGAGAAAACGGTGCTGGTAAATCCACTTTGATGAAGTGCTTATTTGGTGTTTATCATAAAGATGGAGGACATATCTATCTTGAAGGAAAAGAAGTTGACTTCAAGAACTCTAAAAATGCACTTGAAAATGGAGTTGCCATGGTGCACCAGGAATTAAATCAGGCGTTATCTCGTAACGTCATGGATAATATGTGGTTAGGGCGTTTCCCTAAAAACGGTATTTTTACAAGTGAAAAGAAAATGTATGATGCTACTATGAAGGTTTTTGATGATTTAGGTATTAGTGTAAATCCAAAAGCAATCATGAGTACAATGCCAGTATCTCAAAGACAGATGGTTGAAATTGCGAAAGCTGTTTCTTATGATTCAAAAGTTATCGTATTTGACGAACCAACATCATCATTAACTGAAGTCGAAGTAGAACACTTATTTAGAATCATTAACATGTTAAGAGATCGAGGATGTGCAATCATCTACATTTCTCATAAAATGGCTGAAATTAAACGTATTTCAGACGAAATCACTATCATGCGTGATGGTAAATGGATTGCTACACACGCATCAAAAGATTTAGAAATGGCTGACATCATTCGTTTGATGGTTGGTCGTGAATTAACAAACCAATTCCCACCTAAGACTAATGTACCAGGTGAAACTTATTTAGAAGTAAAAGGATTAACAGGTCTATACAACAAACTGGATGATGTTTCATTTGTAGCTCGTCGTGGTGAAGTATTAGGTCTTGCAGGATTGGACGCATCTGGTCGTACTGAAGTACTTGAAAGTATTTTTGGTATTCGTACAAGAAAAAGTGGTGAAATATTCTTAGATGGTAAACCATGTAAGAATAGAAATTCTGGTGAATCTATTAAAAATGGATTTGCAATGTTAACGGAAGAACGTCGTGCAACAGGTATCTTTGGAGTACGTAGTATTCTTGATAATACAGTTATCTCAAGCTTAAACCGTCATAAAAAGATTGGTCCATTACTAGGACACAAAACACAGGTTGAAGATACACAGAAATATATCGATGCGATGCATACAAAGACACCTTCTCAAGAAACACAAATTCGTTCGTTGTCAGGTGGTAACCAGCAAAAGGTTATTATTGGACGTTGGCTGTTAACAGACCCAGAAGTGTTGTTGTTGGATGAACCAACTCGTGGTATTGACGTTGGTGCTAAATATGAAATTTACCAATTGATTCTTGATCTTGCTAACGAAGGTAAGACAGTATTAATGGTATCATCAGAAATGCCTGAATTATTAGGTGTTTGCGACCGTATCCTTGTTATGTCAGGTGGTCGTTTAGCTGGTGAAGTTGATGCAAAAACAGCTACACAGGAAGAAATCATGACCCTAGCGGCCAAATATGCATAAAAGGAGGAATTGACTGTGAAAAAATTAGATGCATTAAAAGCAATGAACCCTGAAGATAGAAAACGTGCTATCGGGGATTTCCTAATGAATAATGCGATGTTCATTATCATTGCTGTTACAATTATTTATATTTGGATTCGAGTACCAAGCTTCTTATCTATTACTTCAATTATTAATATTATCAACTTAACTGCTGCAAAATTACCAATCGCTTTAGGTGTAGGTGGATGTATCATCTTAGCTGGTACCGATATTTCTGCAGGACGTCAGGTTGGTTTAGCTGCTTGTATTTCAGCTGGTTTACAGTTAACAGTTAACAAATTATTCCCAGGATTGGGTGTTATGCCTATTCCTGTAGCTTTATTAGCTGTAATCGTTACTGGTTCTATTATCGGTTTAGTTAACGGATTCTGTATGGCACAGTTTAAAGTTCACCCATTCATCGTAACGTTATCTACTCAGTTAATTGTTTATGGTGTTATCTTAATGTTCTTGCAGTTAGGAACAAACGGTGGTCAGACATTATCTGGTATGTCCGAAGGATATCGTAATTTCATATCGGGTACATTGTTTACAGTTGGTACAGCAAAAGTTCCTATGTATGTATTATATTCAGTAATCATTACTGCAATTGTATGGGTTATCTGGAATAAAACTGCATTTGGTAAAAATATGTTCGCTGTTGGATCTAACGAAGATGCAGCTAACGTATCAGGTGTTAACGTTAAGAAAACTATTATCCTAGTATTTATTATGGCTGGTATCTTATATGCAATTACAGGATTTATCGATGCTGCTCGTATTGCTTCTGTAAATGCTACAACTGGATTGAACTATGAAGCAGACGCTATCGCTGCTTGCGTTATCGGTGGTATCTCATTTGTTGGTGGTATCGGTAAAGTTAGTGGAGCTATCATCGGTGTATTATTGCTTCAGGTTATCTTCGTTGGATTAAACTTCTTATCCGTTGACGCTAACTTGTTATATATCGTTAAGGGTCTTATCATTCTGGTTGCTTGTTGTATTGACATGCGTAAATACTTGGTTCGTAAATAATGCAGGAAAACGATCATTCAAACCCAAAACAATTAAAGGGTTTTTATGGGAAAGTCAAAGTTTCAGCCAAGGCGTTAGATATTCTAATCGTGATTGGAACCGTTGCATTATTTGGCGTACTGGCTTTCGCAATGGAACATCGTGGTTATACGATTTCTTTCGATAGTACAGGTGGGACTGTTGTAGAAGAGCAGAAGAAAATGTATGGAGATCATGTTGATTCTCCAAAAGATCCTACGCGTGAAGGTTATACTTTTGAATGCTGGTCAAGAGATGTCGGGGGAACGAATCCTTGGGACATGGAAAATGATACAGTAACAGAATCTATGACACTCTATGCTATTTGGGAACAAGAATAATTAATTTTAAGAGCTGCAGAAAAGAATGGATTTATGCAGCTCTTTTTTAAAAAAGGTAGATTTGTCTAAAAACAGATTAGAAATGGAGATAGAATGAATTATAACTGGTTAAATGATATAAACGTCTTTCAAGTAAATCGTTTAGATAATAAGGCGTACTTGAAAAAGTACCGAAATGAAGAAGAACGAATTCAAAAGAATACGACTTTCAAACGCTTATTAAACGGAATATGGAAAATTGAATTTGCGACAAGCGTGGTGGCATGTAATAAGGATTTCTGGGAAGAGGATTATGATTGTTCCAATTGGAAGGATATAAAAGTGCCAGGAAATTTACAGTTACAAGGATATGGAAAAGCGCTTTATTGCAATCACGTCTTTCCTTGGTCTGGAACTGAACAGCTATATCCAGGAGAAGTTCCAAAGTATAATGAAATCGCAAGTTATGCAAGAGAATTCGAATTGACAAAAAAAGATCTGGAGGAAAGAGTACATATCTGTTTTCATGGTGTGGAAGCTGCATTTTCCTTATGGATAAATGGACAGTTTATTGGTTACTCTGAGGATTCTTTCTCTCCTAGTTCCTTTGACATTACAAATGCAGTCAAAGAAGGCTGCAACAAAATAGCTGTGCAGGTATTCCGTTTTACTTCAGAAAGCTGGCTGGAAGGGCAGGATTTCTACCGCTTAAGTGGTATTTTTAGAGATGTAGAGCTTATCTTTATTCCTAGTGTACAATTACAGGATTTAAGAGTATTAACACCATTATACGATTCATATACAAGAGCCACTGTTGATATTGATTTAGAATTTGAAGGTGATTTTAAAGATAGCACAATGGTATCTATTCTAAAGGATAAGGATGGAAATGTTATTGGATCCTATAAAAAAGATATTGAATCAAAGCTATCTTTATCTTATGAAATACAGAATCCATGTTTATGGAATAGTGAACATCCTTATTTATATAGTCTATTAATTGAAATCTATAAAGAGAATCAATTGGTAGAGATTACAGAACAGAAAGTTGGAATTCGTGAATTTAAGATAATTGATGGAATCATGTGCATCAATGGCAAACGTATTGTGATTCATGGTGTAAACCGTCATGAATTTGCTGCAGCTTCTGGACGTGTTGTTACAGATGATATCAGTTTATTTGATATCCAGACAATGAAGGCAAACAATATGAATGCACTTAGATTGTCTCACTATCCAAATAATGAATATATATATGATTTATGCGATGAATATGGATTGTATTTATGTGCCGAATGTAATTTAGAATCACACGGTACATGGCAGGAGTTCTGGGATATGGATCATGTCATTCCAAAAGATGATATGAAATGGTTCCCACCAATTAAAGATCGAACACTTTCTATGTATGAAAGAGACAAGAACCATGCTTCTGTCATCATGTGGTCACTTGGAAATGAATCCTATGGAGGTAGAGTTTTCTGGGAACAAAGTGAATATCTGCGATCTTTGGATAATACACGTGTCATTCAATATGAAAGTATATATAATGAAGAAGTCTATTCTGGAACGCGTGCTTATCCGGATACATCGGATGTTGAGAGCCAGATGTATACACCAGCAGCAAAAGTTGAAAAATTTATTAATGAACGACCAGAAAAACCATTTATTCTTTGCGAATATGCCCATGCGATGGGAAACAGCAATGGTGGTTTGTTTAAATATATTGAATTAGAAAAGCGAAATCCTAAATACCAGGGAGGATTTATCTGGGATTGGGTTGATCAGGCATTGTATGATGAAAATGGAATCTTAGTTCCTCCTC
>JABUSD010000096.1 GCA_021442845.1 Holdemanella sp. | reverse complement strand
TCTGGGCTAATGGATGTCGATCCCATCGATGTAAATCCGTTGTGATCTGGTGGGCAAGAATCTGAATGACAGGAAGGATGAACAATGGAATCAAAGTAGATTCTTTTACTTTGATTTCAGTATTCAATACCCTTGGATCTTTACTTTCATAATGATCGGTAATAAAGAAAGTTTTTGGTGTATTCATCTTTGTTGCTTCATAAATCTTTTTAATGCGACTGGAACCATTTGACAAATCATCAAAAAGGAAAACGGCATAGGATGGATTTAACTGAATGTTAGGTCCATGAATATATTCTTCCGCCTCATAGGCAAAACATGGAATCTTTACGGTTTCACTCATCTTTAAAGCTGCTTCCCTGGCAAGTCCATATCCTTGGGCAAAACCACACATAAACACAACATGCATTGATGTCAATTCCATATAGTTATCCTCTAGATACTTCCATGCCTTTTGCTGCATGATTTCATGATAATTACAGCACATAACCATTTCCTGAATCACATCTTCTTTTTCTAAATTTGATGCCTCCAAGGCAAACAGCATTAAGAATAGACAAAGTGTTGTCACTCCTTTTGTAACATAACCAAACTTTTCTTCTCCAACGCCATAATCAATGACTAAATTGGCATGATCTTTTATGGATGCCTGTACATTTCCTGTTAAGGCAATCCCTTTGCGATGCATAGAATGTAAATAATCCAGTGCTTCTATCGCATTGGTTGAACAGCCACTCTGGGAAATGACAAAAACCATATCACTATCCTTTACTTTATTTTCACAATAGACAAAGTTAGCTGGTGTAACAATTTTGATATCAATATTTAAGTATTTCATCATGAATGGCTTGGCACATTCCGCTGCATTGGAAGAAGAACCACAGGCAATCATCCAGATGCTGGAAACATGCTTCTTTTTATATTCATTGACTAGATCCTTTGTCAAAGCTATTCGATTTTCAATCATCCATTTCATTTTTGATGGTGTTTCTTCAATATATGTCAACATTGTTTCTTCAATCATATATGCCTCTTTCTATATCTAAAAGTTTTATTTTTAAATCAATACCCAATCCAAATCCAACCATCTTTCTATTCTTGCCAATCACACGATGACATGGAACGATGAATGGAATCGGATTTCGATGACAAGCCATGCCAACAGCTCGACAGGATTTAGGATTTCCTATTCCTATTGCCACATCCTGATAGGAACATGTCTTACCATAAGGTATGGTCTCTAAATAATGCCATACCGACAGCTGGAAGGGTGTTCCCTTCAACTTATATGGAATATCAAATGTCTTCCGCTTTCCTTGAAAGTATTCTTCCAATTGTTTATACGTACAATCTAACAACTCATTTCTTTTCTCAATACCGTCTACTTTCTGATCCGTATCAATGGATACAATCATTCCATCCTCTTCTGCAATTGTAATAGGTCCTATACGGGTTGTATATGTATAATAGGTTTTCATCTTATTTCTTTTCTAATGCCTCTAGAAGGGCATGAACAATGGATGTACCATCCTTATTTAGATTGTATTCCCCCATTTGTATCTCTGGTTTCTTTTTACCATGGAAATCACTTCCACATGTAATCAATAAACCATATTTCTTTGCGAATTCATCATAATAAGCATTCATCTCTTTTGTATGGTAATTGGAATACGCTTCAATGCCATCAATACCCATTTCTATAACTTCTTTTAGATAATCTTCATTATGATAGAATGTTCGAAATGGATGGGCAATGATAGCTAAACCTCCCGCTTTATGAATGATATCGATGGAAGATTGTAACGATGGATAACTGGATCCTACATATAAGGAAGATCCCTTCTGACACTGATCCCAATAGAAATTGGCAATGGCTGCTCCACTTCGTTTTCCACCAGGAATATAGTCTTTAAATAGTTCCATCTTATTATATGTCTCATTGGATAAGATGGCTTCCATTAAGGTAAACCAGATACTATCCGATTGTAAAATGGCTTCCTTATCCACTTCAATGCCATAGACTTCTTTAAACTTATCCATCATTAAAGCCATATTGGCCTGCATTCTTTTTCTTGTAAGTTCAGGAAGATCTTTAAAATAAGGATACTCTACATCAATGCCATAGCCTAATAGATGTACATCATAATCATGGAATGTTGTAGAAAGTTCAATGGCAGGTATAATTTGAATTCCTTCTTTTTTTCCTATGTCTATGATTTCTTTCACACCCGTAATCTGATCATGATCAGCTAAGGCAATGGTTTTTATATGATTTGATTTTGCTATATCTACTAGTTCTTTACAAGTATATTGTCCATCTAAGCTATAGATGGAATGCATATGGAAATCAAAATCATTTTTAATATTTCCTTTTAAATAATCTATGACATCCGTTAATGTATCTAGTATGATGGTAGCTTTGGCTGCATATTCTTCACAAGGATATTTCATATCAGGAATATTGATCACATCAAAACCACCTGCATAGCCTGCCATTATACCGGATTGAGCATCTTCTATAACATAACACTGGCAAGGTTGTGCATTTAATTTATTGGCTGCCACTAAAAAGATTTCCGGATCGGGTTTTCCTTTCTGGATTTCATCACCACAGACAAGAACATCCAGTGCATCTCTAATCCCTATTCTTGATAAGATCTTTTCCGCTCTTATTTTTGATGAACTTGTCGCAACAGCTATTTTATATGCATTTTCTTTTAAATAATCGATTAATTCATACAATCCTGGTTTTACAGGAACCCCTTTATGTTCAAAGACATCTTCCATATAGGCATGCACTTTTGCTACGATTTCTTCACTGTCAACATTTCCATAATAGTCTTTAAGCTTTCCATAAATGACCGGAACGGTTCTTCCTAGAAATGTCTGATATTGGGATAATGTGATTTCTTTTCCATAGTCCTTTAAGACATGTTGATAGCCTTCAAAGGTTACTTTTTCAGAATCAATTAAAAGTCCATCCATATCAAAGATTATATTCTTTTTCATATTCATCACCATTTTCATAGTAACACATTATAAATAGGTTTATAATACCTTCATGAATAATACCGCTGATTTCTCCAAAGGAAATATTTATAAACATATCATACGATTGGCTATTCCTATGATCCTGGCTCAGCTTGTCCAGATGGTCTACAACATTGTCGATCGTATCTATATTGGACATCTATCCGATGTATCTACGATTGCCTTAGCCGGGATTGGCCTTACAACTCCTATCATCACCATCATCATGGCTTTTACCAATCTCTTTGGAATGGGAGGTTCCCCTTTATTTTCGATCGAATTAGGTAAAAAGAATCAGGATGAAGCCCAGAAGATCTTAGGCAATACCTTTACTTTATTGATTGGTTCTTCCTTCATTCTTATGTTGATTCTTTATTGCTTCATGAAGCCTATTCTATTTCGCTTAGGAGCTAGTGAAGTCAGTTATCAATATGCTTCCAGCTATCTATCCATCTATTTGATTGGTACTCCTTTTATTATGATTTCTTCAGGTATGAATGGATTTATCAATGCCCAGGGCTTTTCGAAAACGGGTATGATGACAGTAACCATTGGAGCTATCTGTAATATCTTTTTGGATCCTTTCTTCATCTATACGTTGAATATGGGTATACAGGGAGCTGCCATCGCCACTATCCTATCCCAATCCATCTCCTTTATTTGGGTTATGCTCTTTTTAATGAACAAGAAAAAAGGAATCCCTTTATCAAAGGATTCCTTAAAATTAAATCTTTCTATGGATTTTAATATTGTGAGTTTAGGTATGGCTGGCTTTGTGGTACAGATTACCAATTCCATCTTCCAGGCCGTTGTGATCAATACCATCAAGGATTATGGAGGGGATGTCTATATTGGCATTATGACCATTTTTAATAGTGTTCGAGAAATGTTCTCCTTACCAATCATTGGATTGTGCCATGCCTGTCAGCCAATCATCGGATTCAATTATGGGGCCAAGTGTTATGATCGTATTAAGAAAACCATCATCTTTGTAACCATCGTTGGCTTTATCTTCATGATTTCAGTATGGATACTCATGCGCATCTATCCAGAACAGATTATCCTTTTATTCAATGAAGATACTTCCTTACTAGATATCAGTGTCCATAGCCTTAAAATCTACTTTGGTGGTTTCTTTATGATGACATTCCAGAGTGCTGGACAATCTACCTTTACCGCTTTAGGAAAAGCGAAACAATCCATTTTCTTTTCTATCTTTAGAAAGATTATATTAGTGGTTCCTCTAACATTAATCCTTCCTACCTTTCTGGGAATTGATGGCATCTTCTATGCTGAACCTATTTCCAATTATGTAGGAGGACTGGCATCCTATTGTACAATGTTGTATATCACACATAAAGAAGGCATATGGAAATAATGGTATTTATATCCCAAAGAATTTCCATATCGCCTCATTTGCCTGATTCATATGATCCACATTGCGAAAGCGATGTTCTGCTCCTTCTATGACAACAAGTTCAATAATGTTGTCATTGGAAAAATCATAGACAGTCTCAAATGGTACAATTTCATCTTCACTTCCATGTATAAATAAGATGTCTTCACATAAATCAATATAATCATATTGGGTAATATCATTGTGCTTTAACTGTTCGACATATTGTTTATCGATGAATATCTTTTTATCAAAGCCTGCTGATACTTCCTTGTTTCCCTGTAACCTATCCCAGTCATCATTCGATAGAATTCTATTTTTTAATACATCATACATGCATACAGCAGGCGATCTTAATGCGATCTTTTTAAATGGATTACCATGTTCTTTAATATACTTTAAAGTAAGATATCCTCCAAAGCTTGTACCGTAACAATATACATTGACATCTTTCCATATCTCCTGTACATACTTTAATACAAAATGTAGATACATATCACAGTCTTCCAGTCTTAATTTCTTTTTGACATCATCTCCATGGCATGGCCAGTTGAATGTTATAAGTACTATATCTTTATGTTTCTTTATTGTTTTCTGGGCAAAATTATAGGCTGCATTATTATCCTTATGGCCACCAAAACCATGACAGAAAATAATAACTGAATGAATATCATTGAATCTTTCAGCATATAATTTACACTTGATACTGTGTTTGGCTTCATTAATATTAAAATAGCGTTCCATATTTTCCTCTTCTATCATAAAAAAAATGACTCTACAAGTCATTTTTGATAAATTTTAGCGTTTTTCCATCGCTTTCAAACAATAAGATCTGGCAGTTTTCCATGATTGGCAGTTTTCTTCTGAATCGATCTTCAATATAATCAGGTGCAAGATGTCTTAATACATTAATAAATACCCCACCATGGCTAACACATAATACATTTCCCTCTGGATGATTTCTAGCGATTTCTAATAGCTGGTTTTCCATTCTTTCCACTAGATCTTCAATACGGTCTCCACCATATTTATACATTTCAGAGTGTGGTACTTTCAATACATTATGTACATAATCCTGTTTTTCAGCTTCCAAGGTACCAAAGTTGAATTCCTTTAATCCTTTTAATGCCTTTTTAGGAATATTGCGATCGCCTAAAATATAATCCAATGTATCCACAGCTCTTTCTGATGTCGAAGAATAAGCATGGACAAAATCAATGTCTTTTAACTTAACACCTGTATCCTTTGCCTGCTGGATTCCTTTTTCTGTCAATGGGGAATCACACCATCCCTGCATACGCTGCAACTTATTAAATAATGTTTCTCCATGTCTTACTACATATAAATACATATTCATCACCCTTTATTATTGTATCAAATATTTTCTTTTATTTAAGCATTATATCTTCATATGGATTGGATTTAGCCAATCCAATCTTTGTTACTTTTCCTATAAATGGTTTAAAGTCATATTGAATAGCTTGATAGGATTCTAATAATTGTTCTTTGGATAGATGTTTGGATAAGGTTAAATGGGCAAACCAGTTATTTTCCTTATATCGTTCATTGACATATATTGTAGAATTTAATCCTTGCCTATATAAAGAAGATAGATTCTCATTCATAATCGGAATAAGAATAATACTTGTATTTAGAAAGCCAATGGATACAAATTGTAATTCAAAGGGAATAAAATTAATAGATTCAAACAATCTGTATGCATCCTCTAAATCCGATTGAAACGATAATAAAGTAATATGAAAAGGAATATCATAATGAATACCCGTTTTCTTATAGATATGTTTCTTAAGCATTGTAAGATAGGCATTTGTCTTATCATCAAAATATAAAGAGAGTAGATACATACCTAAACTATACAAGATAAAAAACAGCTTATGCAAGCTGTTTTAATGACTGTTCTAAGATTTCGACAACAAGTAATGTCTGATCACACATCTTTTTATATAAAACATCATTTTTATTATCAATGACATCCATAAAATTCTTAACTTCATAGACCATATGATTGAATGCCTGTTCAATACCAATGTGTTCCGTTGGATCTTTAAATCCTTTAATACCGATTAAATCCCCAACAGGAGGTGAATATAAGACATCCTTGCATACACCTGTAGAGGAATTATACACACGGATATATCCCTTATCCCCCTGGATGATTGCGCTATTTGTGCTGGAGCTATCCTTTGCCCCAATGCATGTAGCGATAAAATCAGGGTATTGTAGAATGACAATGCCGCTTGTATCAATCCCATTATATCCCTGGTTGGCAATATATGTAGACGATAATGGCTTTCCAAAGATACCTGTAACAAAGTGAAGGTTATAGACATTGATATCCATTAAGGCTCCCCCTTTGAATGCAGGGTTGAACACATTGGGATTTTCATGATTCTTATATTTTGCATATTTTGATGAATATTGGGAGAAATTAATCTGGATGAATTTAATTTCACCAACTTTATCTAAATTCTTCTTTACTACATCATAGTTAGGAAGATAATGCGTTGTGATAGCTTCAAAGATATAGACACCATTTTCCTTGGCAATATCAAATAATTCCTTTGCCTGTTTTATAGAAGCAGTAAATGGCTTTTCATTGATGACATGCTTCTTTGCCAGTAAGGCTTTTTTTGACTGTTCAAAATGCAAAGAATTTGGAGATGCAACATAGATTGTATCAATTTCATCATCCTTTAACATTTCATCTAAATCGGTATATGTTTTAGGAATGTTATATTGTTTTGAAAATTCATCCGCCCTTTTCTGGGTTCTGGAATAACAGGCAACCACTTCATTTCCTTCCACATTACGAAGGGCATCAATCATACGTGTCACAATGACCCCTGAACCAATTGTTCCAACTTTCATATTATGCCTCCTTCTTACTGTCCTTTTTAAAGCGTGAACCTTCTTTATGCTTCTTTGGCTGTTCTTTACGATAGATTCTAAAACATACACCATCCTCGGTATTGTATCCCATCACAATATAGTTATTGGCTTTGGATACTTTATGAACAATCGATAGACCTAAACCAAAACGACCACCTTCCCCTTTTTCAAAGGGTCTGAATAATGAATCGATGCGATCTTCTGGCATCTTTGGTCCATCGTTGGAAATGCGTAAATCGTTTTCACGAACATAGATTTTGATATAGGACTTCGCATAACGGAAGGCATTATCCATAATATTTTCAATGGATACACGCCATGCCTCCAGAAGTCCATCAAAGAAGACTTCTTCTACATCTGTAAATACTTCAATTTCAGGACGGATAACAGCGGAGTTTAATACAACCTGTTCTACGACATCCTTCATATTTGTGACAACCCCTTCAGAATCACTTGTCAAAAGATATTCAATACGATTCAGATATAATAAGTTATGTACCTTATCCTCTAATCGCTGGGCGTTGTTTAAAATGACATCCACACTGGATTCCAGTGTTCCATATGGATAGATTCCATCTTTGATGGATTCCGAATACGACTTGATGGTTGCGATTGGCGTCTTCAGATCATGCGAAATGTTGTGAATCATTTCTTCTTTAGCTTTTTCCTGTTTTGTCAGTTCATCCTTCATCGTCACAATGGCATGGGCTACTTCCCCAATTTCATCCTGACGATTGATATGCAGTTCCACTTCTTCACCTTTGTTGATCTTTTCAATATAGTTTTTAATCTGATTCAATGGGTGAATGATTGAGAATACCCAGATCATCATAATCATAAAGAAGATAAAGAAGGCAAGAATTGTCACATAGACAGTGGAATCCACCAGCGTCCTCTGTAATGTCTTCGCATACGAGTTATCCATATAACTGGCAACCACAATGGGTGTTTTCCGTGAGGTAACCAGTGTCAAACGATAATAATAAGAAATATCTCCCAGTCTAAAAAAACCATTGTATACAGGAGATGTCTTTGTCAGATTCATCGATTGTTCGGCAAGATATACATAGAACTCGCGAGACATCTCTTTTGCATCCCCTAATAGATGAACTTCCCCATCTAAAATCAGGCAGTTTGACTGGGTAGCGCTATCCGACACATACATATACATATTTTCATCATAGGCAAGCTCCGTTTCCAGTAAGGAAATGATGGGTCTTTGCCCATTTGCCATAATCTCATACATCTGTGAGCTTATGGCAGATTCAATATTCTGTCCTAAAAAGAAGAAAAAGAAGCCAGCAAATGCCAGCAACAACAAAAGAATCATTGATAGGACTTGTTGTGTTAATGATAGCTTTTGAAAAAATCCGGTTAGCTTCTTCATATTATCCTAAGCGGTATCCATACCCATAGATTGTATGAATGTTTAACTTAGGAAGCTTTTTACGTAAACGACGAAGTGTATCATCGACTACACGATCGGAACCGTAGTAGTTTTCATCCCATACATTTTCAAGAATCTTGTCACGTGAAAAGGCGATTCCCTTATTTTTGATAAACATCATCAATAAATCAAATTCTTTTGTCGTTAATTCAATTTCAACATTATCGGAATAGATCTTGCGCTGTTCTTCATCCAGTTCATATCCATCAATGCTGATGCGGTTATTGTCATCCTTATAGGCTCTTTTGATAATGTTGTTGACGCGAAGAACCATTTCCTTAGGAGAGAATGGCTTTGTGATATAGTCATCGCATCCTTTTTCCAATCCGATGATTCGATCAAATTCCTTATCACGCGCCGACATAAATACAAGTGGAGTGGATGGTCCTTGTAGACGAATCTCTTCCAATAGATCAAATCCAGACTTATCATCTAACATGATATCCAGAATCCAGAGATGCACATCATCATCCTGCACATGGGCATTGGCTTGTTCATATGTATAATAGGAACGAACTTCATATCCTTCCTTGCGTAAATACTGGGCAACCAGGTTATTTAAATCCTTTTCATCTTCAACTACACATATTACTCTTTTCATACTTATTCATTTCCTCCCGAAGCCATCTTGACAGTGGCTTTAATTGTATTTGGTGATATCTTCACATTCAATACGTTTCCATCCGAATCATAGGCAACAATCTTTGCATCCGTTTCAAATTCACCTGTATTTCCAGTGGCATCCACAATTGCCTTTACAACACGAATTCTTGCCAATGTTTCCTTGCTGGCAATGATTTCAACTGTACTCTGCGACAGTTTAGGTGTCTTATAATCCGTAATTTTCTGATTTACACCTACAAGCAGCTGTACTTCCAATGGGAATTCCATCGTTTCCTTCTTGCTTAGAATAACCGTAGCACTGCCTGGATTCACTTTTACTTCGGCATTCTCTGGTGGTGATTCTAAAACCAGATCCACAATCGTTGTTCCTACATCTAAGCTTCTTAAATCACATACAACAACATGTTC
This sequence comes from Holdemanella sp., assembly GCA_021442845.1. GTDB lineage: Bacteria > Bacillota_I > Bacilli_A > Erysipelotrichales > Erysipelotrichaceae > Floccifex. Next base: position 6,136 of record JABUSD010000096.1, on the reverse strand, counting down.
CCCTTTTTGTTTATATTCCTGCACTTCGGTTGCTTCCCCTGAAATGGTTACTTCCACTGTATTAGGAACACCTGTTATTTCATACATTTCTGTATCCGCAAGAACCTTTACTTCAACATTATTTAAACTGATTGAAAGTTTTTCTTTATTGATCATAAGATGAATCTGTTCTTTATTTAATGGATATACAATCATAAGGGCAAAGACAAACGATGCGAAAATAGCGCTTTTCTTTCCAAATAGAATCTTATCCACAATCGCAGAAGTGTGTTTTGCGATGGATGCGAACAATGTGAAAAATCCATTTTTATTTTTATTCATATTACTTCGCCCCCTGTCTATCCGTATACTGATCAATGATCTTTATTGGTTTTACACGGGGATCGTTATCGGATTTTTTTGTATTCTGCGTCAGATTCTTCATTTTTTCAATTGCTGGCTGAAGGGTAAAGGAACGTTCAATCACCGTTTCCGCTTTATCCTTGATAAACACATCGGTTAAGAATCGATGCAGTTCATCCTCTGTATACTGTTTTAAAATACCCTTTAACGCGATGGAAATGTTCCCTGTTTCTTCTGAAACAACAATCGTGATGGAATCGGTAACTTCACTGACACCAATCGCCGCTCTATGTCTAGCTCCATACTTGCTTGGGATGTCATCTCGATGGGTTGGTGTAAAATAAGCCGCAGCACAAGCGATACGGTTTCCCTGGATAATGACAGCTCCATCATGAAGTGGCGTTCCATATTGGAATATAGTTCCTAACAGTTCCTTTGAAACCTTGGAATCCATTTTTGTTCCCGTCTGGATATAGTCCATTAAATTGTTTGACTGCTCAATGGTAATCAATGCTCCTGTCTTTGTCTTTGACATTTCTTCACAGGCTTTACAGATTTCATCAATCATCTCCTTACGTTCATCCAAGGTTAGATTGGAAGACATAAGTGCCGATGTATTTCCCATTCTTTCTAATATAGAACGGATTTCTGGCTGAAAGATGACAAGAATCGCAACAATTCCCCAATTCAGAAACAATTCAATAATATAGGCAACCGCTGTCAACTCAAAGAATTCCGCAACAATCTTGATTAAAAATACAACTAATATCCCCTTTAATAGCTGTATAGTACGAGCGTTGTTGCTGACAACGCGCAATACCGCATAGATACATCCCCAGACAATTAAAGTATCAAAAACCAATCGTATGATGAGTGAAAAATTTGAACCAATTATATTCATTCATCTTACCCCCTTACTATATATTCCTTATCATTTCGCTAATCGATTTATAAATAAAAGAAGCATGTTGCTTTACATCCTCTATGGCACATTCCATACAAGACCCATGGATACCATATTCCATCAATGGAATATCATTATAGGAATCGCCTATTGTATATGTATCTTCTTTGGATACATCGCAATATGCAAGAAGAAAATCCATACCGGTTGCCTTGGATGTGCCTTGAGGAACGACATCCACAACATAGTTATTCGCATAAGCCACAACAATATTGGAAAAGTGGACATTAATCGCATCGGATAATTCCTTTGCCAATTCCCTATCTGCCATTGATATCACAATCTGGGCATATTTACCTAAATCCATGACCTTTTCTTCACTCATATCAGGCACTAGATCTACATAGCGCTTTTCTTCCAGAGAATCGTTGACAATAACACGGTGACGAACTATGCCATCATTGACAACATAGCTGATAACACCATCCACCTCTTTGGCAATATACATAATATCCAGGCTTGTGATATAGTCCAGATAGGTAGAATAAAGAATCGTCCCTTCTCTATCAAAGACAACAGCCCCGTTATTTGTGATATAGTAATCAACAGGTATAGCATACTTCTTCATTTCCTTAGTGATGGATTCAAAAGATCGACCTGTTGCGATCACAAACAGATTTCCTTCTTCACGCCATTTTTTGATAGCTTCAATATCTTCTTTCTGCACTTCCTGTCCATAACGAAGCGTTCCATCATAATCACTTGCCAATACTTTCATATTCTTATAGTCTCTCAATTATTGTATCACATAATTCAATTTTCAATAAAAAAAAGATAGGCTTTTCACCTATCTTTAAGATCAATCTATTCAATTGTTCAGGACAACTTTTCCACCTTGTCCTATTATAATATATCATCAAATTTATTATGGAATCCTATTATTATTGTTGATTCTAAATTTGATCCTTTAACCTATTTCAGATGAATCACTCTTTATGAATTGTTCATTGTATATTGTCTAATATCTTTTTCCTTTGATTCTTTTCTGAACTAAGTTCTAAGCTTTTTTAATTTTATGGAGGAACCATACCTTTCACTTCCTTGTCTTTTATGTTGTCTTTATTATAAATCAACAAAGAAAAATAGAAAGATAAGTGGAAAGATTGGCTATTCCTTAGGCTTGATTGGCAAGAATCTTCTTTTTTTGTGCTCTGGATAATGGAATTTTCTTGGAAGTGATCAATTCTACTTCATCCTTATACCAGGCAACAATATGTTTTTCATTGACCAGATACGATACATGGGTACGAATAAAGCCATAGGGTGTAAATACATCTTCTAAATTGGACATATTGATTCTTTGATGGAAGATACCTTTTTTAGTATGGAAATAGACCATCTTTTCACTCTTTTCCAGATAGTATATTTCTTCATAAGGAAGATTCACCTTGATTCCATCATACGATAAGGCATAGAGTTCCTTCTGGGATGCCTGGGATGTAATCGCATCTCTAATTTCATTTAAACGGACATTTAACTTATCCTTTTCAATATAGAAGATACGACCACGCTGATCATCTTTTTTTACAACAATCGGATTGACGCAGACATAGATAAAAATCGCATTGGGATTATCATGTACGAATACACTCTCCATACGATTTGTCTTAAAGATTTCATCAAAGACAAATACATTGTATTCTTCTTCCTTCATCGCTTTTAAAAGCTCACTGGCTTTTGTATAGTGACGGAATGTCCAGTCAACATTCATAAACATCTTGGAAAGGATGAATACAATATCCTTTGTCTCTTTTTCGTATTCTAAAAATGCGACTCTAATCATATATTAATTATACCTTTTTTTTCAAGGATTTCCTAATACATAAAAAAGATGAATCGTTTCAGACTCATCTTTTGAAGTGTATCGTGATTGGGCAGATTTCGGCGATTGTACCCACACGCATATTAGGCCCAAATAGACCAACACCGCTTGTTACGATATTGTGCATGTTTCCATACTGCTTATAGCCATATGGGTTATCCCAATAGATATCCGTTAAAATCTTACCAGGCCAGCATTGTCCATCATGGGTATGACCACATAAATCGACATCAACACCTGCATTTGCCAGATCATCCTGATAGCTTGGCGCATGGTCAATGACAATGACTGGTTTGGATGCATCCAGCTGTTCCATAATCTGTTCTGGTGTCTTACGGTTTTCATATCCGACACCCGGTTTATCCTTATCCGGTCTACCATAGATATAGACACCATTATCCAATAAGACATATTCATCGCGCATTAGAACAATATTCGATTCCTTTAAGAAAGAATCCATACCTGGATCACTTGCCTTTGGCTTGCTCTTATCGCTGAAAGTAAAACCAGCAAGGATTTTTTCCTGGATATCATGGTTTCCATAACATGCATAGACACCATATTTTGTCTTGATAGAACGGAAGATTTCCGATAGCTTGTCACGATCTTCCAAGGCGTTGATATCATTATCAAAGATATCCCCTGCGATAATCACAACATCGGCATTTTCGGCATTGATCTTTTCTACCATCTGTTCCATATGAGCAACACCAATGTTGTATCCAAGGTGTAGATCCGCAATCAGAACAACTTTCATAGATTCAACATCCGCTTTCTTATCTACGGTAATATCATAAGGTGTAATTCTAATATTATGGGCATTATAGATTCCTGCAAGGCATGTACAAAGAGTAACGGCAATAACAGAAATTCCAATAATGCGATGATTTTTGACAGTAAGCTTATCTTTCTTTTTTAAGATAAGACTGATAATATAGCCGCCAAATGAGAATAGGACAGCATATTCAGAGAAGCCTAATACATAGTTTCCACAAAGCTTCATATATCTTTCAAGCTGACTGGCTGGCATCACAAAGCCAATTCCAATCGAGAAGACAAAGAACATATAAGCTAAAATAATAAGCCCTTTAACAAACTTGTTGTTCAACCATGTAAATGTACTCACAAGCTTTAATAATCCATATAGGACCAATGCATGCAGTCCAATATATATAGGTGCTAATAGTAAGGCGATCATTTCCCTTGTACCTCTCTTTTGATGACTTCATCATAATCCGTAATTCCCTTACCACCATTTGGATGTTCAGAAGAATAGATAAAGTCACCAGCAAATACAATACATAGGGCAACTGTTATAGGTATTAATACCTTCTTATTAACCTTTCTGAATACATTATCCAGCATTGGTGCTAAGAAATAGACAAAGGCCATACCACCTACACCAAAGACTAACAATCCTTCCGCACAGATTCTACCGTGAAGATTCAAAACATATCCGGTATAATCCCACCATCTTGTACCATTGTTGGTAATTTCCAGATAGTAATGGGCAAAGTATTCCAATACACCACATAGAATGATTGCAGATACGAATTCTAAGAGTGGCTTCTTTCTAAAGCGATATAGAAGCGTTAAGATGAAGACGCATCCAAATCCATAGATTGGAAGCCATGGTCCCCACATCGTTCCACGATTCACAAAGACACCATCTTCGACAAGGTGCAGAGCAACTTCCCATGCCCATCCTACAAAGGATAGACAGAAGAATAATAGAATCAATGAATTGATGGAATAGTGTCGAATATATAGAAGCGAAACCGGTTTGAAATACTCTTCATATTGGATTGAACACAAACGCTGTGGATACGATTCTGCTCGCATACAGTCCTCTGTATACATAATTCCTCTTTTCTTGAATTCATATTGTTCAAATTCCAATTCATTCTGGTTTTTACTTACAGAGATTCCAAAGTTTTCCCCCATGAATTTCGCAAATTTGTTCTTATATTTAATTTCAACTGGTTCTAACTGGGCAATACTTACGACATCGCTATATGTTTCATTTAGAACATCTTTACTTGCCTTTTCATATAGATAAGTATCATTCAGCAATTCATAATCAGGTTTCTTTTGATTGATATATTCTTCTCTAAGCTTTACATAATATTCTGTAAAGGTTGCCATACGATATGGAGATACATAGAAGATATCTGAAAGACCCCATGTAAGAACACCAACAATAGCCCATCCAATGAAGGAGAATTCCAGTTTGAAAAGTTCAAATACATGTCCTTTCATCATTTCCTTTGACATCTGGATTGCCTTTTTACCACCAATATCCGGATTCTCTGCAAGAATATAAGGAACCATATTGTATTGGAATGACTTATAAATTCCTCCGATAATCGTTAGCCACCACAATGTCAAAATGATTTCACAGTAGATTAAGCTTACCGCAACTTTAAAATATTTACCGCAGGCATTCAAAAACAATAAACGGCGGATGTCTGTTTTCTCATAGACTCTTCCTTCCAGAAAGATTCTTCGCATAGGTACCTTGTATACACTCTGTACAAGGAAATAAAATCCTAAGGCAAGAATTGCACTCACCAAGATTCCAATCATTACCTTTGTATCATCCGCTTTGAACATAGATCCAATGGATTGTCCAATGATGTCAAAGATAGATGATCGTTTTAGTGCAGTCAACATCGAAGCAAAAACACCGCGGCTGTTGTCTGGTGCTCCCTTTCCTCCAAATGAATTTACAAAAGTGTTGATCTTGTTCCAATAGCCATTTCCAAGCTTTGTTAATTCAAGATTGCTCGCGTATTCTACTCCTAAGAATGCACTGATTAATACGATTCCCACGTATAATCGGTAGTTGGTTTTTAAAACCGCTCTACCTTTCGTCTTTAACTCTTTAAAATTTACTCTTTCCATACGCTTTATTATACATAAATTATTTTAATTAAAAAAGAGCACATGTGTAATGAACCCATAAAGTTGGACTAAAAATTATAAGGCTTGATTTCGGTATTGAACCG
>JABUSD010000294.1 GCA_021442845.1 Holdemanella sp. | reverse complement strand
TCTTCTTCGTTGTATTCTTCAATGTTAAAGATTCCTACATCTTCATTTGCTCCAAAATAATCAATTGGCTGGATTTTGTTTGTAACACAATAAGTGGTGTCATCAGTATATATCCCAACAATTGAATAAACGGAATTAGTAAATACGAATGGATCGCATTTATACTTTATTAACTTCTTGCCTATAATATTATTTAAAATTGTAATATTGATTCTATAATCTTTTTTAATCATAAATTACTCCTTCTTCTTTACAAAATGTATCTTCTGAGACTTAACACCTGATGAGTCAGTACTTTTCTTGATGTTTATATCTACAGCTGGCGATCCATCAGAACTTGAAACTTCTCTATATGTTATTATTGTACCATCACTTTCGCTATGTCTAACAGTAGTGCTTGATGAATCACCTTTGTATCCAGTACCCATTAATGTGTCTCCTTGTGAGTTTCTTCATATTCGCTAGGAAAGCGATAAAAGGGTACAATATCTTTGAATTCATCAAAAACTTTTGAAGGCATAAAACCATGCACTATTATTCCCTTTGGAGAAAGGCGTTTTATCATTTCTCTTAATCCTTTTTTGAAAGTTTCTTTTTGTTGGTTACTTCTTATGCAACCATGGGTGCTAATTGAGACTAATGAGTTTTTTGGCACTCCCAAGAAACAATATTCAAAACTAGATTCATCGCTCCACCTAATATTGGGAATTACTGGAATACCTTGTTTTTGTAAGTAAAATCCTACAGCGCGATTAAAATATGTATTTGTCTCCTGTAAACACTTTGATTGTCCAATCAACATAGAACAATCAGGTGTAATTACACCATCATATTGCGTGAACTACTCCGACTTCTCTAAGTCGGAGTAGTTCACGAGCAGATGGAAATATCAGAACAATTATTTGAAATGCATATCCACTTCAGTTTTACAACGAAGGAAATCTATACGATTCTTGGATTGGAAGAAGAAAATGAAACTATCTCTATGTATTCCCTAGAGATAAGACAAAGAATTAAAACGATATTATGTGAGCAGATGAGAAAATATAAGTATCTATTTTAAATTATTCACATTACTTAATCATGGAAAGGATGCTAAATTGAATGCATCTTTTTCTTTTATATATCCATTTCATAATTCATTGAAATCATAATTTGGAAAAGATATAATCAACTGTGTTACATGAATAGGAGGGTTCCTAATATATGCGATATAGAATAGAAGCGATGAGTCTTAAAGAGAATACATTATTCATCGAAGGATGGTGTATCCCATCTAAATCGGAACAGATTGAATATAGTATAATTGATACAGCTGGAAAACCATTACATCATACTTTTATTACACGACCAAGAATCGATGTTGCGATTAAATATGATGTGGAAGAAGAAGTCGGATTTGCCTTCATGATTCCTTTTAAACAGGATCAGGATGGCTATCTTGTGATGAAAGATAAGAATACAGTTCGAAAGATACGCATCAATGAAAAAAGCGTTCAAAAGCGTAACATTAAGAAAATAGGACTTGCACAGAAAGTATTAGGCATATTCGATAAGGAAAACCTGATCTTAATGGCAGATATTATAAAAGATGATGGATTGACATCACTATATGATGCCTTTTCTCGTAAATTATTAAAAAGAAAAGATATATCTGAAAATGATGAAAAACAGAAATATATCCGCTTATTAAAACATACAAATCCAACTAAAAAACAGCTGATGGAACAAAAAGAAACAAAATTTCCATCAAGTCCATTATTTACAGTTCTAGTACAAGTTAATAATACAAATGATGAACAGCTTAAATCATTCTTTGAATCATTGGAAGAACAGACATATTCAAATTATGAAGTCATTGTCGTTGATAGTTCTAATTGTGCTACATCCTATGCATCTAAAAATCCAGGTAAATTCCTATATGTAAAAGATCAGGATATTAATGCAGGATTTAAGAAGGCAAAAGGGGATTATATAATTCTATGTAAGGCAGATGGAATCTTTCCTGCATGGGCCTTCTATGAAATCACAAAGACAATCATCAACAATCCAAAGGCATTGTTCATCTATATGGATGAAGATAAACTTCATGATGAAAAACCACTATTCAAACCGGATATGAGTATGGATCTGTTGTGTTCATTCAATTATATTGGAAGTGTAAGTGTTATTAAAAAGGAATTAATGGAAACTGTAAATGGATATAATTCAGAATATGATTTCTATTTACGATGTTTTGAAAAGGCAACGGAACAGGAAAGAAAAGAATTAAAAGAATATACAGGAGATGATAGTATATTAAGTCTTTTGGATACATCTATGAATAGCTTACATGAAGCCTGGTTTACATCCGAAACAGTCATTCATATACCAAAGGTACTGTATCATAGATTGAACCAGATGGAAGTTGAAAAAGAAGAAGTGGCCATCAAGGCGATTAAAGCCCATTATGATCGCATGCATATTCCATATGAAGATGTTGAAAGAGGTGTTGATGCAGGATATTATCATACGACATTTAAAAAGCCAGATGAGAAGGCTCCCTTTGTATCTATTATTATTCCAACAAAAGATCATAGTGATGATTTAGATTTATGCATCCGTTCTGTCATTGAAAAATCAGAATATCGAAATCTGGAATTTATTGTTGTAGAGAATAATTCAACCGATCCAAAAACGTTTGCCTATTATGAAGATATTAACAGTAAGTTCAATTCGAATATTCCAATTAAAGTCATTTACTGGAAAAGGGAATTCAATTATTCCGCTATCAACAATTTTGCGATTCCTTATGCAAAGGGAGATTTATTATTGTTCTTAAATAATGATGTGGAACTGATATCTCCTTGCTCTATTACAGAGATGGTCAATTATGCCCTAAGAGATAATGTAGGAATTGTAGGGGCAAGATTGTTGTATGATGATAATACATTACAACATGCAGGTGTCATTGTAGGAAGTGGAGGAATTGCAGGGCATGCCTTCAGGGAACTACATGAGAAGGCAAAATCCTATATGCACAGATCGATGTGTGTACAGAATTACTCCGCGCTTACTGCAGCCTGTATAATGATGAAAAAATCATTGTTCAATCAAGTTGGAGGATTTCCAGAAGATTTAGCGGTTGCCTTCAATGATATTGCCTTATGTATGAAAGTAAGAGCTATGGGAAGAGTCAATATCTACAATCCATATGTTACCTTCTATCATTATGAATCCAAATCAAGAGGTTTAGAGGATTCTATTGAAAAGATAAAACGATTCAACAATGAAATCAGGACATTCAGTAACCAATGGAATGGCATATTAGAACATGGAGATCCATATTACAATCCAAATTTATCTTTGTTGTATAATACATATTCAATACGAGATGTTCGAAATGAAATTGTTGGAAAACCATTAAAATTAGCTTTTGATCCAGAAAAACAATTGGAAGATGTCATGAAAGAAAAGGAAAAGAAAGTCTAAAAAGGTATCCCTAAGGGGATGCCTTTTTCTATCATAAAGAAATATATATCATTTAAAATGTAATATATATTTGACATTATGATATATAATAATTACAATATAATTAAATAGAAACAGTCCTTTATGGATGTTATAAGGAGGTACAGTATGCATGATCGAATTTTAGGTATAATCATTGGTTTTTTTGGATTGCTGGTTTTTTGTGTACTTGTATTCTATAGTTCCAAAAGAAATAGAAACAAAAATATTGACAAATATGATGAAAGACAGCTTGCCGCAAGAGGAAAGGCATATAAAGCCGGTTATTTGGCGCTGATGTTGTATTTTGGCCTTTTAACCGCTGCATATGTTGCTGAAATTGATATACCAGATAAATACAACATACCAATATTATTTGGTGGTATATGTTTTGGCTTAGGGGTATTTTGTGTGGTAGCCATTAATAATGATGCCTATATCGCATTGAATGAAAAACGCGGTTCGCAGATGACGACACTAATACTTCTTACAGTAGCGAATATATTGATTGCTGCAGCTAATATCATCATCAATAATAAGTCAGGCATCTGGATTACAAATATCTTCGTTGCACTGCTTGGTTTCATTATTCTTGCTGCCATTCTGATTCGTCAAAAGAAAGCGGATAAGGAGGATGCTGAATGAAAAATCTGCGATTGAAATCAGCCCGTGCCGCAAAAGATTTATCCCAGCAGCAGCTGGCGGATCTTGTTGGGGTATCAAGACAGACAATCAATGCGATTGAACTTGGCAATTATAATCCAACAATCAAATTATGCATTGCCCTATGCAAGGCACTTGATAAAACACTGGATGAACTGTTCTGGGAAGAAGAACAATAATATAGAAAGAAAAGAGGGATTCATTATGTTAAAGATTGATAATTTGACAAAGACATTTGAAGAAAAGGTTGCCGTAAATGATTTAACACTGCATATTGCACCTGGTGAAGTCTATGGTTTTATTGGACACAATGGGGCAGGTAAATCCACTACTTTAAAATCTGTTGCAGGGATCCAGCAATTTGATAAAGGAGAAATCACAATCAATGGAATCTCTATGAAGGATAAACCGATTGAATGCAAACGTATTATGGCTTATATTCCCGACAATCCCGATCTATATGATTTTATGACAGGGATTAAGTATTTGAACTTTATCGCAGATATCTTTAAGGTGGATGCAGCTACAAGAAAGGAACGCATTAGAAAATATGCGGATCTATTTGGATTAACTGATGATTTAGGACAACCAATTGGTACCTATTCTCATGGTATGAAACAGAAGCTGGCATTGATTTCAGCATGGCTGCATGATCCAAAACTTATCATCATGGATGAACCATTTGTAGGCTTAGACCCAGTGGCATCCCATCAGTTAAAGGGAATGATGAAGGAATTCTGTGCAAATGGAGGATCGATTTTCTTTTCAACTCATGTTTTGGAAGTCGCTGAAAAGCTATGTGATAAAGTGGCAATCATTAAACAGGGAAAACTGATCCGTTCGGGTACGATGGAAGAAGTACGAGGGGATGATTCATTAGAAGAAGTATTCCTGGAACTGGAGGAAGAAAAATGATCCGGATATTAGTGGCCAAACAATGGCAGGAAATCTTTAAAAGCTATCATTATAATGCCAAGAAGAACAAGGCTCGTTCAAAATGGGGTGTCATTGGCTGGTATGCCTTCTTTATTGTGTTGATGGTGGGTGTATTAGGTGGCATGTTTACCTTTTATTCCTATCTATTATGTGAACCATTATGCTCAAGTAAATTAGCCTGGTTATATTTTATCATCATGGGAATAGGTGCTTTATTTTTAGGTGTATTTGGAAGTGTATTCAATACCTTTTCCAGTCTATATCTATCCAAGGATAATGATTTGTTGTTGTCATTACCAATACCAGTTGATGCCATCATGATTTCCCGTTTGATCATGGTCTATTTAATGAGTTTAATGTATTCAGCGGTTGTCTTTGTACCCGCTATGCTTGTTTACTGGTTTCATGGATATTTCTCGATTCAGACACTATTTGGCTGTCTTGCGATGTTACTTGTTATTTCCATATTGGATTTAGTCTTATCATGTGCCTTAGGCTATGTTGTGGCAAGAATCAGCTTAAAAATCAAAAACAAAGGAATTGTTGCTGCCTTAGGCGCTGTTCTATTCATCGGATTGTATTATGCATTCAGTTATAAAATTGGGGAATTGATGGAGACGCTTCTTAATAATGCCATACTATTTGGAAAGGCAATAAAAGGCTCTGCCTATTTCCTATATCTGTTTGGATCAATGGGAGAAGGAAATGTAGTTGCATTACTTATTTATTTAGCTATTGCATTTGGATTGTTAGCGCTAACCTGGTTTATTCTTAAAAGAAGCTTTGTTTCCATTACGACAAGTACAGCTGTTCAGAAAAAGACAGTCTATAAAGAAAAGACTGTCAAACAGAATGGCATAATGAAAGCTTTGTTACTGCGTGAACTCAATCACTTTACAAGCAGTGCAACCTATATGTTAAACTGTGGATTATCCATTCTGATTATTCCCCTTGTTTCCGTTTCCTTATTGATATTTGGAAATCAGTTCCTTACTCCATTGGAATCATTATTTGGAAAAGGACATGTAAGCGTTCTTATCTGTGTAATTGGTTGTATGATGGTTTCCATGGCAGATATGGCAGCTCCATCTGTATCCTTAGAAGGAAAGAATCTATGGATTGTAAAATCATTACCCGTTACATCCTGGCAGGTATTAAAATCAAAACTGCTTCTACAGGTAGTATTTGCGATAGTACCAATGATCTTCTTTGTGATTAGTGGAACTATTTTACTAATACAAACAGCTTCTATAAATCCATATGAATTATTCTTTGTTGTTGTATTACCACTAATCTATACATTGTTACACTCTCTATTATGTTTATTCTGGGGAGTTAATTTACCAAATCTGAACTGGACAAATGAAATATATCCAATCAAACAAGGATTAGCTGTTACTTTATCACTGTTTGGAGGATGGATTATTGCCATTGCCTTTGGTGGATTGTATATATGGCAAGGCTATAAGCTAGGAAGCAGTCTCTATATGATGATAGGTACTATATTATTCAGTATATTATCCATCATCCTATTGATCTGGTTAAAGACAAAAGGAACAAAGAAATTTGAAGAACTATAATCAAACAAGGCTGTATTTATTACAGTCTTTTATTATGGCAATTTTGACGAAATAATACTTACCTATAATTATAAAATAAGGAGATACCATGAAAAGTTATCTTGAAAACGTATTACATCAAAAACTAGAAATAGAAAAATGGGATGGTATATACGATAAACTACCATTAGGCTATCGAGGAAGAAATGATCTTTTTTATTGATAGTCTATATCAAAATCCTATTGATGAAAATATACTTAAAAATTATGGACTAAGAAACAAAGATGTTATTCATGTGTTAAAGAGAATATTCATTAACTCTTGACTTGGAGTTAACTCTAGACTTTATAATAGAAATAATAGAAACAGGAGGATTGTATATGATCTATAGAAAATTTCAGGATATAGAATTATCTGGTTTAGGATTAGGTATGATGCGTTTACCAGTTGTTGATGGAAACGATAGTGTCATTGATGAAAAAGCAGCGGAAGAAATGATTGATTATGCCTATAAGAATGGAATCAATTATTTTGATACAGCATGGGGATATCATAGTGGAAATTCAGAATTAGTTGCCGGTAAATGCCTATCAAAGTATCCAAGAGATAGTTATTATCTAGCTTCTAAATTTCCTGGATATGATAATTCCAATATGCCAAAGGTAAAAGAAATCTTTGAAAAACAGTTAGAAAAATGCCAGACTGAATATTTTGATTTCTATCTATTCCATAATGTATATGAAGGAAATGTGGATGATTATCTAAATGAAGAGTTTGGTATTTTAGATTATTTGTTAGAACAGAAAAAGAATGGAAGAATCAAGCATTTAGGATTCTCTGCGCATGGTTCATTGGAAGTTATAAAAAAATTCTTAAATGCGTATGGAGAACATATGGAATTCTGTCAGTTGCAGTTGAATTATATGGACTGGCATTTCCAGAAGTGTCAGCAAAAGGCAGAATATATTCATAATGCTGGTATTCCAATCTGGGTTATGGAGCCATTAAGAGGTGGAAAATTATGTAAACTACCAGAAGATATGGTAGAAAGTTTACAGACAATGCGACCAGATGAATCGATACCAGCCTGGGCATTCCGCTTTCTACAGACAATACCAGGTGTCACAATGGTATTATCAGGTATGTCAGCTATGGATCAGTTAAAGGAAAATATGGAAATCTGGAAAACAGATAAGCCATTATCTCAAGATGAATTGCATACATTGCTGGATTTGATTGATAAGGAAACCGCAAAGGGAGGACTTCCATGTACAGCCTGTCATTATTGTACAAGCCACTGTCCAATGGAACTTCCAATTCCAGATTTGATGGAACTATACAATGAACATAAGATTACTGGTGGAGGATTCTTAGCACCAATGGCTGTATCCAGCATGCCAGCAGATAAAAGACCAGCAAACTGTATTGGATGTAGAAGCTGTGAACAGGTATGTCCACAACAGATCAAGATTTCTGAAATGATGAAAGATTTCACAGGCATGATTGGAATGTAATATGAATATCAAGGAAGTTTGTGAAAGAACTGGATTAAGCCAGGATACACTACGCTATTATGAAAAGGTAGGCATGATTCCTAAAGTAAAACGAAGTGCAGGCAATATCCGCACTTATGATGAAGAAGATTTAGGATGGATTGAACTAGCCAAATGCATGCGAAGTGCAGGCTTACCGGTAGATGTCATGGTGGAATATCTACGTCTTTATCGAGAAGGTGATTCAACCATTAACGATCGATTACAATTGTTAAAGAACCAGATGGATGTATTAACACAACAGAAACAGGCAATTGAAGATACCATGGATAAGCTATCCTATAAGATTAAAGTCTATGAAAAGGCAGTAGAAACAGGAAAACTGGAGTGGTAAATCTATGTGGATGATCTATGCATTGTTATCGGCTATATTTGCTGCTTTGACTTCAATATTAGCTAAAATAGGGATTGAAAATGTCAATTCCACACTGGCAACGGCTATACGTACCCTTGTTGTGCTTGTGATGTCCTGGGGAATGGTCTATATAATGGGTGTACAGAAAGGAATTGGCGATATCAACAAAAGAAGCTGGCTCTTTCTGATTCTTTCAGGATTTGCAACCGGGGCTTCCTGGCTTTGTTACTACAAGGCGATTCAGATGGGAGATGTATCGAAAGTCGTTCCTATTGATAAATTAAGCGTTGTCTTCACTTTAGTTCTTGCCTTTGTATTTTTACAGGAACAGCTTACATGGAAATCCATTGTAGGAACCACGCTAATTGGAGCAGGAACATTATTCATGGTTTTATAGAAAAGAGGAAAAATGAAAAAGATATTAGTGGCTTATTTTAGTGCAACCCAATCCACAAAGAAACTGGCAACAACACTTGCATCTGTAACAGATGCGGATATATATGAAATTAAACCAGAAATCCCATATACAAAAAAGGATTTAAACTGGATGGATACGAACAGTCGTTCCTCCATTGAGATGAAGAACAAGACATATCGTCCTTCCATTATAGGAAAAGTAGATACTATGGATACATATGATACCATCTTTATTGGCTTTCCAATCTGGTGGTATGTTGCCCCTACAATCATCAATACATTTTTAGAACAGTATAATTTAAACGGAAAGACAATCATTCCATTTGCGACATCTGGTGGAAGTGGTATGGGAAATACCAATAAGGAATTAAAGGATTCCTGTAAAGGAGCCATCCTATTGGAAGGAAAGGTATTCAAATCCAATACAAGGGAAGAAGCATTAAAAAAATGGATTGAACAAAATAAAATAGGAGCCTGAGCTCCTATTTTTATATATATTCTTCTGATGTGTTGGATATAAATCCAGCCTTTTTTAAGTCAGCTTTATATTTTAAAAATATTTCACCAGTATCCTTTAGCTTTGCATCCTGATTGATCCATTTTTCCACATTGACAATGATTTCAGGATTATTGATATCGCGAATGACATAAGCATCTAGACATCCATCTACAGATTTCATATCATTTGAAAAAGCACAGGATACTTCATAATAGGCATCTTCATATCCTTTTTTAACTTTATTCTTTATTAAACAGATATACATTGTTAATCTCCTAATTCTTCACCATTGGATTCAATTACTTTTTTATACCAGTAGAAAGAATCCTTCTTGTAACGTTTACAATTGTCATCATAATCTACATAGATAAATCCATAGCGTTTCTCTCTATCGCCACTTGCGCTGTATAAATCAATACAACCCCATGGAAGATATCCAAGACATTCTACATGATCTGTATCTACGGCATCTTTTATTGCAGCAATGTGCTGTCTTAAATATTCAACGCGATAAGGATCATGCACTTGCTTATCTTCTGTTAAGACATCATCTTTTACACCCAATCCATTTTCTACAATCATTAAAGGAAGCTGGTATCGATCGTATAAATCGTTTAGCAGGATACGGATTCCAAGAGGGTCGATAGTCCATCCAAAAGAGGATTGTTTCAATCTAGGATTCTTTAATGCCATATACATCATCTGCATTGTCTGGGCATTTTCATCAGCGGCATTCTGTTCTTCACCAACGCATACCGAATAATAGTAGCTAAAAGAGATGAAATCCATTTTTGAAAGAGGATGAGTAAATAGATCCACATCTCTTTTATGAATGTCGCTACCAGAATTTTCTATTTCAATGCAGTTTTTTGGTGTATAACGACCAGTTGTCAATAGATCCAGATAATCATAGGTAAGCTTCTGGTTGTGATTGCGAGTTAATAGTACATCTTCAGGTGCACTGGTTAGAGGATAGGCAAGCGAACTTGCAATCATACATCCAATCTTTGCATCAGGAATCAGTTCATGACATCGTTTTACTGCATAGAAATGAGCAATGTTTGTATTATGATACACTTCATAGGCAAAAGGCAGATATTCAGGGCTATCTTTTGAAACCTTTTTACCTGTACCAAAGCTAGGAAGCATAGGTGTAAGATTGTTCTCATTTAGAGTTAACCAGTATTTCACATAGTCTTTAAATTCCATGAAGCAGACATCCACATATTTTTTGAATGCTTCAATGGTTTCTTTTCCATACCATCCATAATAGCGATCAATTAAAGATTGAGGCATATCCCAATGATATAGCGTAACAACAGGCTCAATGTTGTTATCTTTTAATGTTTTAAATACATCCTTATAGAAATGGATTCCTTCTGGATTAACCCTACCATCTCCATCAGGGAAGATTCTTGTCCAGGCAATGGACATTCTAAAGGCACTGAATCCCATTTCTTTAAGAAGGGCAATGTCTTCTTTATAGTGGTGATAAAAATCAGATGTAGTTGAATAATCTTTTACTTTATTGGATCCCATCCATGATTCCATTGATTCGGATGCTTTTTTTGAGGATAGGGTAATCGCATCATAGAACGATATACCCTTTCCACCTTCATTCGATCCTCCTTCAAACTGGAAGGCTGATGTGGAACCACCCCATAAAAAGTTCCTGTTCATAGCCAAACCTCTATTTGTTGTCTTTGTATGTAACAAATGTAATTGCTACAGCACTCACGAAGGATACGACAATTGTAACAAGTGCGAAGATCATTCCATTGATAGAACCATCACCGATAGTTGCAGGTAATCCAACAAAGCTTGCAGAAGCGATTGCATAGAAGCGAACTTTGAATAATCCAGCAATGATACCACCAATACCAGAAGCGATACAAGCTGCCACGAATGGTGTTTTTCTAGGAAGAGTAATACCATACATAGCTGGTTCAGAGATACCAAGACAAGCCGATAATGTAGCTGCATTTGCCTGTGCTTTTACATCCGCATCTTTGCTCTTCAATCCAACCGCAAAGGCAGCACCAGCCATAGCTAAGTTTTCAGCAAGCATTGCAGGAACCAATAAGGCTTCATAACCAAGAGTTGCTAATGTTGTAACGATAACAGGGAAGGCAAATGAGTGAGTACCTGTGGCAATCATAATTGGTGTTAGAGCAGCAATGATACCAACGGCAATGAATCCAAGCTTATCACCTAAGAATAGTACAAAGGATGCCATATAATCCGCAACAATTGCACCAGCTGGTCCAATCACAATCAACATAACAGGAACAACAATCAATGTTGACAACATAGGTACAGCGAAGGCACGAATAATCTGTGGGCAGATCTTTGTAAAGAATTTTTCAACATAAGACAATAACCAGACACTTAAGATTACTGGAAGGATTGTATTGTTGTAGTGAACGGCTTTAATTCCAATTCCAAAGAATGTAAGATTTTCTACACCTAAGCTAGAGAAATCGCTTAACTGTGGGTGAAGAAGTACACCAGCTAGTAACATAGATAAGAATGGATTAGCACCTAATTTCTGTGATGCCGTATATGCAACATAGAATGGCAAGAAATAGAATCCAGCTTCCTTAATCAAGTTCCATACATAATATGTTGAACTGTTTGCAGGTAAGATATGTGTTAAATCAAGTACAGTTAATAAGGCACCAACCATACCGGCAGCCATTAATACAGGAACGATTGGTGTAAAGATACCAGATACAACACCAAAGAATTTGTCCATTGGTTTCTGATCTTTATTTGATGGCTGTTCATCTTTTGTAAAATTTCCAAGTTTTTCTACTTCTTTTCGAACATCGATAACATCTGGTCCAATACAAACCTGATATTGTCCATTCATAATAATGACATCAATTACATCTTTCATTCCTTTGATAACTTCTGTGTTCGCTTTGTTAATGTCCTTTAATGTAAAACGTAAACGTGTCGCACAATTCATCACAAATTCAACATTTTCTGCACCTCCAACATTATCTAGAATGTCTTTGGCTAATTTTGGGTAATCTTTACTCATCTCATTTTCCTCCTAATTACTCCCCAAGAAATATCACATAATCGATTACATAGATATCTATGTACTTTGTACAAATACATAGTACTCTATGTATTATTTCTTGTCAACACGCTTTTTGATTTTTTTTTAATTTTCAACTATACTTTTATTTAATGAGGAGATTTAGTAATGAGACATGCCATAAATGAGATAATTTCAGAGGATAATAAGCTGATCACAAATATGATCCACAGTGTAGATAAGAAAATCCACGTTGCCTTTAATGAACAGTTAGTTAAATATGATTTAACCCTACAACAGACTTTAGTTATCCTATATATTGAAAAATATAAGGATCGAGATGTATATCAGATTGATATAGAGAAATATCTGGATTTAAAAAATCCATCGGTAACATCCTTGATTAAAAATCTGATGAAAAAAGATTTAGTCTATCGGGAACAGGATGAGAAGGATGGACGCTACTTTAAATTGAAATTAACTGATAAAAGTATGGAAATGGTTGATAATCTAGCGGAAATCATTCCATCTGTAAATGATAGAATCCAGAATATATTCACATCAGAAGAATTAATTGTTTTTTTAAGGCTGCTTAGTAAAATTGATTCTAGTTTATAGTGGGAGGATATAATCTTGAAAATCTATGTAACAAGACATGGCCAGACCAATCTGAACAGAAAGAAACGGATGCAGGGAAGAATAGATGAGCCTTTAAATGAAACCGGTATTGAACAGGCAAAACAGGCAAGAGAAAAGATAGCGGATATTACTTTTGATGCCATATATGCCTCTTCTTTAGACAGGGCTATCACAACGGCTTCTATCATTGGAAATGTATCCAGAGAGAAAGTGATTATAGATGATCGCATCATTGAATGTGATTTTGGCAAATATGATTGTATCAGCTATTTTACAATGGGATTAAAAATGACATTGTATTGGGCTTTACCAGAAGTATTTCCAGCACCAGAAACAGTTGAAACGATTTCTTCTATGGTGAATCGAAGTTCTTCTTTTTTAAAGGAAATAGAACAGAAAGACTATGAAAATGTATTGATCACATGCCATGGAGGCATTATCCGTGCTTTATGTGGCTATTTAGAAGATCGAAAGAATGGCATTGTCTGGCGACCTAAACCAAAAAACTGTGAAATCCGCATTTATGAATATAAAGATGGAAAACATAGTTTTATAAAAAAAATTATATAGAAAGAAGGTAGTGAAAATGAAAGAATCATATTTTGATGGAGGATTGTTCCAGCTGTTAGGATGGAAAATTGTAGGAGCATTGATTACAGGTCTTACACTAGGAATCTGTTATCCATGGGCAGTCTGTATGGTATATGGATGGGAAATCAAACATACTGTAATAGACGGAAAAAGACTTTACTTTGATGGAAAGGCAATCCAGTTATTTGGAAACTGGATCAAGTGGTTATTCTTTACAATTATCACTTTTGGAATCTATTCATTCTGGCTTGCCATTTCAATAAGAAAATGGAAGACGATGCATACGCATTTCATTGAACCGCAACAAAATGTAAAAGTGGAACAAAACGCATAAAAGTCCTTTTTGTAAAGGACTTTTTTTCGTCTAGAGTATATAATATGTTATGACAAATGTTAGGAGAAAGACTATGCGTGATATATGGAAAAAGAAGTTGATTGTATCCCCATCGTTAATCACTTTGGATATGACGGATTTAAGAAATCAGATGAAGCTGTTGGAAGAGAATGGTGTCGAAATGCTTCATGTGGATATATTGGATGGGCACTTTTCTCCAAGTATGCCATTGGGACTCGATACAGTACGACAGTTAAGAAAGGTAACGAATCTAAAGTTTGAATGTCATGTGATGGTAACGGAACCTGATTTCTTTATTGATGAATTATTGGATATCGGTGTGGATCAGATTGTCTTTCATATTGAAACAGCCCCACATGTAGATGGATTATTGAATAAGATTCATGCCAAAGGCGTCAGAGCCGGTGTTGCTTTAAAACCAGCTACACCATTATGCGAACTGGAATATATTCTAGAAAAATGCGATTGTGTATGTTTAATGCTGATCAATCCAGGCTATGCTTCTGTAAAAGGAGAAAAACAGGTAGTGTATGCTGAGCGCAAAGTAAAAGAATTGCGAAAGATGATTGATGAAAGACATCTGGATACGATTATCGAAATCGATGGAAGAGTATCTATGGATAATATGAGAGCCTGGGGTAAGGACGATGTACAGATCTTTGTCGGCGGAAGTACATGCATCAAACGCGATGATATTCCTGGAAGCATCCAGAAATTAAAGGAAGTAAGAGATGAGGTGTTGGGATAATGTATGATTTTAGTGAAGAATATACAAAAACATATGAATCGGTTCTAGATGAATTGAAGCTGACATTATCTTCCATTGATCCAGAACAATTAGAGATGTTAAAGGAGGATATCTTAAAAGCCGATCAGGTATTCTTTATCGGGGTTGGAAGAGTCTTATTGTCGTTACAATCCGTATGTAAACGATTGGCACATTTAGGAATCAAAACTCATTATGTAGGTGAAATTACCGAACCACATATCAATGAAAACGATCTTTTGATTGTAGGTTCTGGTTCGGGAGGAAGCATCTTTCCATTGAATATAGCGAAAAAGGCAAGAAAGACAGTGAATTGTAAGATTGTCCATATCGGTTCCAACCCAAATAGTGAAATGAAGGAGATTGCCGATTATATGGTGCGCATTCCTGTCCGTACAAAATTCTATTTAGAGGATGAAATTGATTCATGCCAGCCAATGACAACACTATTTGAACAGACTCTACTATTGGTAGGGGATATCCTGGCAAAAATGATTATTGAAGAAAAGAATCTAGACATGAAATCATTATGGCGATATCATGCCAATCTGGAATAAAGGTGGTTTATGGAATATCTAAGAACATTTATCTATTCATTTGAATTTGAGGCGATTATGAAATTGTTGTTAGGGGCTTGTCTAACGGGAATCATCGGGTTAGAAAGATCCCATTTGAATAAGCCAGCTGGTTTTGGTACCCATGCCATACTAGGGGTAAGTGCTGTGCTAATTGTGTTATCAAGTGAATATATGCATCTGCAATATGGTTCCGATGCATCCCGTATTCCCGCCCAGCTGTTAAGTGGAATCGGATTTATTGGGGCAGGAACCATTCTTAGAGATGGGCTCAATGTAACCGGAGTAACAACCGCAGCAGGTCTATTAGCGGTAACCTGCATTGGCCTTGCGGTAGGTGCTGGATTTTATGTTGGAGCGGTAGTGGCAACCATTATTGTATATATCCTATTATCCAAATCGCATCAGATTTCAAGACGATTTGATAAAGACTGATTCATTCAGTCTTTTTATTATGCAAATCAAAATCTATATGATAAAATATTGACTTGTAGTCATATATAAGGAGAGATGTATGGAAAAAAGAGATAGCTGGGCCTCGAGAGGGACCTTTATTCTGGCAGCCATCGGATCGGCTGTTGGATTGGGAAATGCCTGGAGATTTCCAGGGTTGGCAGCAAAACACGGCGGAGGAGCCTTCTTGCTTGTGTATATTGTTGCGATGTTAGTGATGGGAATTCCCCTGTTGATGATGGAAACATCCATCGCAAGAAAATTCCATAAGGGAGCCATTGAATCTATGCGTGGAATCAATAAGAAAATGGAATTTGTAGGATGGGCAGCCACATCAAATGCGTTTGTCATCGTTACCTATTATGCCGTTGTTTATGCATGGGTATTATTGATGGTTGTCGGTGCCTTGAAATTTGCGACAATGACAGGAGATAGTGCCTCTGCAAGCAATGTATTTGCCGATTTAACACAGACAACATGGGATGTAAAAGGATATACAATACCAATTCCAGTATTGATTTCTTTACTTGTCGCATGGGGAAGCATTTATTATTGTATTCGAAATGGAGCGAGTTCGGTTGGTAAGGTTGTAAAATATACTGTATTCTTACCAATCATATTCTTATTGATAA
>JABUSD010000193.1 GCA_021442845.1 Holdemanella sp. | reverse complement strand
AAATATCCACAAAGATCAGCTTGTATATGTCAAAGGAAGAAAGGATAAGCCACGTTCGATTGTGGCAAGGAACTTAAGATGGGTGAACTTACAAGAAGAGAATTAGCCTGGATGGATACAATCCATCGTACTGAAGCTAAAACGAAGTTCTTCCGCTTTATCACAGAAATTACCGATAACTGTATAGACTGGTATATAGTGGCAGCCTTATTCTTTATCAATCCGGCAACAAGAATCATCACATATCGATTCTTTGCCGCGTTAGCTTTGGAATTTGTCATCTGTCATTTACTTTTAAAACCTCTGACAAAAAGGGAACGCCCTTTTGTCTATAATGGCAAGCCCTATCTGATTAAGAAAAGACCGATGGATAAATCATTTCCATCCGGACATAGCGCATGGTCATTCTGTATGGTCAGCGTGGTTGGAATGGCACAATCGATATGGTTTATCCCTATTCTTATACTTGCCCTTCTTGTCTGTTATTCAAGAGTGTATCTGAATGTACATTATCCAAGTGATGTAGCTGGAGGTATTCTATTGGGAATTGCATGTGGAATCCTCTTCTCTATTATTATTTAGATAAAAGATACAAATAAATCATCAATTAATGAAAAAGAAGTCTGCTACGATACAAATAGGAGGACTTCTTATGAGTGAATATCAGAAACAACAGATAAAAAAACTAAAACGGGATACAAAAAGAAGACGATATTCAAAGACAAAAAAATTAGAAATTGTATTAGGAATGAGCATCATAATAATCCTGCTGATTATTTACGCATTACACTGAAAAATATCTTGACTATTGTCTATCTTTAGTCTAAAATATGCATGTTGCAGACTCCATAGTCTTGCAACCGCACAGAGAAGGTAATAAAGTCGATATGAATCGCACCTTAATGGCGAGTATCAAGCATTTAAATAATGAACAGGAGGGGCAGATATGTACGCAATTATCGAAACTGGTGGAAAACAGATCAAAGTTGAACAAGATGCAGTTATCTATGTTGAAAAGCTAGAAGCAAATGTAGGTGACACAGTAGTATTCGACAAAGTTCTATTCGCAAATGGAAAAATTGGAAAACCATTTGTAGAAGGTGCTACAGTTACAGGTGTTGTTGAAAAACAAGGTAAAGGTAAGAAGATTACAATTATCAAGTACAAAGCTAAGAAATCATCAACACGTCGTAAACAAGGTCACCGTCAACCATATACAGCTGTTAAGATTCAAGCAATCGAGGCTTAATATATGGTTACCGTGAAAGTGCTGACAAACAATAAATCCATTCAATCAATACAGGTTCGTGGTCATGCAGAGTATGCCGATCCTGGACAGGATTTAGTTTGTGCAGGTGCTTCATCAATTGGAATTGGAGCATTAAATGGATTGGATGAATTATTCAATGAGGATGTTCATCTGGAAATAAAAGACAATTCAATTCTAATACAGGTTTTAAACCCAAAGGATGAATTACAGACCGTCTTAAAGTTTTTAATGGAACAATATAAGACAATGGCTGAAGTTTATCCAAACAATATTCAAATAGTATGGAAAGAGGTGTAAATCATGCGTTTCACATTAGATATTCAGTTCTTCGCTTCTAAAAAGGGAGTAGGTTCTACTAAGAACGGTCGTGACTCTGAATCAAAGCGTTTAGGAGCAAAATTAGCTGACGGACAGACTTGTCATGCAGGTAGTATCATTTATCGTCAACGAGGAACTAAAATCCATCCAGGTACTAACGTAGGACGTGGTGGAGACGATACTTTATTCGCATTAGTAAACGGTGTCGTTAAATATGAACGTCTTGGTAAGGATAAGAAGAAGGTTTCTGTTTATCCTCAAGCTTAATGTTGACTACTAGGCCTCAAACAATGAGGCCTCTTTTTTTGGAAAGGTGGGATTTTTGTGTTTGTTGATCAGGTAAAAGTTCACTTAAAGGCAGGTAAAGGTGGCGATGGAATCGTTAGCTTCCGTCATGAGAAATATGTCGCTTTTGGAGGACCATTCGGAGGGGATGGAGGACGAGGTGGCGATGTCATCTTTGAAGCCGACCCAGGAATGACAACTTTACTGGATTTGAGATATCACCGTAAGATTCAAGCGACACCCGGTGAAAAAGGCAAGAATAAGAAGATGCATGGAGCGGATGGGGAAGATCATATTGTCAAAGTCCCACTAGGAACCATTGTGAAAAATGCCGATACCAACCAGATTATCGCAGATCTTACCGAACCACATCAGCAGCAGATTGTTGCCAAAGGTGGTAAAGGAGGACGCGGAAACTGGCATTTCAAATCAGCGCATAATACAGCACCAAAGTATGCCGAAAGTGGACAGGCAGGCGAAGAGTTCGATGCGATTGTTGAACTGCGCGTACTTGCCGATGTTGGACTGGTTGGATTTCCAAGTGTTGGAAAATCCACTTTCCTGGATGCGGTATCTCGGGCTAAACCAGAAATCGGTGATTATCCATTCACAACCATTGCACCGAATGTAGGGGTTGTAAAGGTCAATGATGGAAGAAGCTTTGTGTTAGCGGATTTGCCAGGGCTTATTGAAGGAGCCAGCCAGGGAAAAGGATTGGGACATCAGTTCTTGCGTCATATTGAACGATGCCGTGTTATCATCCATGTCATTGACATGGGAGCCGAAGAAGGAAGAGATCCGGTTGAAGATTTTGAAATCATCAATGACGAATTAAAATCCTATAAGATCCGCTTAATGGAACGACCACAGATTGTTGTTGCCAACAAGATGGATTTAGAAAATGCCGAAGATAATCTTCTACGTTTTAAAGAAAAATATCCTGATATCAAAATCTTTGAAACAACGACAATCATTCATGAAGGATTGGATATTGTCTTAAAGGAAGCTGCCAATCTATTGGAAACAACGCCAACGTTCCCAATTGAAGATGAAATGACACAGAGTACAGGTGTTGTCTATACATTTACCGAAAAGCCAAAAGATATCATCATTGAACAATTGGATGATGGTACATGGAAGGTATCAGGACCAAAGGTTGAAAAAGCCTTTGATATCACAAAGTTAAATACCGAAGAGGATTACTACAACTTTGCCAACAAGATGCGCTATATGGGTATTGACAGTGCACTTCGTGAGGCCGGGTGTATGGATGGTGATACGGTTGAACTTTGTGGATTTGAATTTGAATTTATTGAAAATTAAGCGATTTATTTCGCTTTTTTTGTATAATGATAAAGAGGTATAAGTTATGAAGTGTATATCATGGAATGTAAATGGAATACGAGCTGTCATGAAAAAGGATTTTGTGGAAATCCTATACGCACTGGATGCCGATTTTTTCTGTATTCAGGAAACAAAGGCACAGCCCGATCAGATTGAAGTTGAATGTGAATATTATCCTTATCAATATATAAACAGTGCCAAAAGAAAAGGATATAGTGGCACCATGATTTTTGCCAGAAAAAAGCCATTGTCTGTAAAATATGGAATGGACATTGAAGAACATGATACGGAAGGGCGTATTATAGCTTTAGAATATGATGATTTCTATATAATCACTGTATATACCCCAAACAGTGGTGATGGATTAAAACGACTGGACTATCGCATGGAATGGGATATAGCCTTTGGAAAGTATCTGCAATCTTTTGATAAGCCCATTCTGGTATGTGGCGATTTGAATGTAGCCAATGAAGAAATCGATTTAAAGAATCCAGCAACAAATCATCAGAATTCGGGTTTTACCGATGAAGAAAGAAATAGTTTTAAGATTAATGTTCTTTCAAACTATAAGGATACATTCCGTACCTTATATCCGGAAAAGATAGAATATTCATGGTGGAGTTATCGTTTCAGGGCAAGAGAAAAGAATATAGGATGGAGAATTGACTATTGGCTTGTATCACCTGAATTGATGGATAAAGTGAAAGATTCCAAGATTTTAACCGATATCTATGGAAGTGATCACTGTCCGATTGAATTGGATATAAATCTATAAAAGGAGGCTATAAAGCCTCTTTTTTTGGTATAATAGGGACGTTGGAGGATTGCTCATGATTGCGTTTATTTCAGGAATAGTTCGAATCATTCGAAAAGAAACCATTGTCATTGATGTCCAGGGGGTTGGATATGAAGTCTATGTAGGAAGTGCATACAGTTTTAAACAACAGGATGAAGTCTTTTTATATACTTATCAGCATGTGCGGGAAGATGCCATTCTTCTATTTGGATTCAAAAAGGAAGAGGATTATGAAGTATTCATGCGATTGATTAATGTAAAAGGCATAGGGCCAAAGATGGCATTAAATATGTTAACGGCATGCCCAGGAAAAGAAATGATAGAAGCGATTGAAAATGATGATATCAAACGCTTAAAGGCATTACCTGGAATCGGTGCAAAGACAGCAGGACAGATTGTACTGGATTTAAAAGGAAAACTTGTTTCCGTAGAAACATCTTCATCAACAGCTGAGAATCCAGTATGGAAAGAATGCCAGGAGGCATTGGTGTCCTTAGGATATAAAGCGGCACAATTAAGTGGAATTAAAAAGGAATTAGCTGGCAAGGATTTGAACTTGGATGACATGTTGCGTCAAGCGTTAATCCTTCTGGCAAAGAGAAATGGGGTATAATATGACATCACGTACCGTGGATGGAAATTTACAGGAAAATGACGCGGTGGAAACGACTTTACGACCACTGTCATTAAAAGAATATATCGGACAGAGTAAATTAAAGGAAAATCTGGAAGTGTTTATCAAAGCGGCAAGACAGCGTGAAGAAACATTGGATCATGTATTATTATATGGTCCTCCAGGATTAGGAAAGACAACATTGGCACACATTCTAGCCAATGAGATGCATGGAAATATTAAGACGATCAGTGGACCTTCGATTGAAAAGAGTGGGGATCTGGCTTCGATTCTACCTACATTGGAACCAGGGGATGTATTATTCATCGATGAAATTCATCGTTTGCCAAAACAGGTAGAGGAAGTGTTATATTCGGCTATGGAAGATTATTGTCTGGATATTGTTGTTGGAAAGGATACGGGTACACCGCACAGCATCCGTCTTCCAATCTCGCCATTTACCCTTGTTGGGGCAACTACAAGAGCCGGGGATTTAAGTGCGCCTTTACGTGACCGTTTTGGGATTACATCCCAATTGGAGTACTATGATAAAGAAGATTTAATGAAGATTGTAGCACGTACGGCAAGAGTGATGGATACCGTGATTGAACCAGAGGCAACTATGGAAATTGCCCTTCGCTCGCGTGGAACACCACGTATCGCAAACCGACTGTTCAGGCGTGTACGGGATTTTGCCCAGGTTCTAAATGATGGAGTTGTTTCCATGGATATCGCCAAACAGGCATTGGATAAATTAGAAGTGGATAATCTGGGATTAGATAGTGTCGATCATAAATATCTAAAAGGACTCATTGAGCGATTTAAAGGAGGTCCGGTTGGACTACCGGCCATCGCAGCCAGCATTGGGGAAGAACCCGTCACATTGGAAGATGTATATGAACCATATCTATTGCAGATAGGCTTTATCAACCGTACACCACGTGGTCGTATGGCAACCCAGAAAGCATATGAGCATTTACATATTTCATATCAGCCAAAGCTGCTGGAGGAAAAGGATGTTACGTAGAATTATTGAAATTGATGAAGAAAAGTGCATTGGATGTGGAAAATGTGTCATTGCCTGTCATGAAGGTGCTATTCAACTTGTCAATGGAAAGGCAAAGCTAGTCAAGGAAAATCATTGTGATGGACTGGGAGACTGTCTTCCTAACTGTCCAGCTGATGCGATTCAGTTCATTGAAAGAGAAACTGTCGAATATGATGAACAGGCAGTCAAAGACTATAAGAAAGAAACTGGCAGTCATCTCATGGCATGGCCAGTCCAGTTAAAACTGGCACCAATTCGTGCGGATTTCTTTAGGAAAGCCAATCTGTTAATCGCAGCCGATTGTACGGCCTATGCCTATGGAGATTTCCATAGAGTCTTTATGGACAATCGTGTAACCTTGATAGGATGTTCAAAACTGGATGGTATAAACTATACCACAAAGCTTAGTCAGATTCTTACTTTGAATGATATTCAAACTATCACATTTGTTCGCATGGAAGTTCCTTGTTGTTCAGGGCTTGAAAGAATGTTAGAAGCAGCATTAATCGAATCTGGAAAGAATCTTCCTATAAAAAAATGCATTATCACAATTCAGGGAGAGATTATTCAATGACAAAAGCACTTTTATTTGATTTCAATGGAACTTTGATTTTTGATGCCCATATCGTTGATAAGGGATGGAAAATCTTATTGGAACCATTGATTCATAGATCAATTACACAGAAAGAACTGGATGAAGTAGCCCATGGAACAAACGCATCCTCTTGTCTAGAATACTTTCTTGGCAAAGAAAATGTAACTGAGGAATTAATCGATGAAATTGATGTCATCTATCGCAAAAACGCAAAGGAAGAATTCAAAAAAGGAAATTATCATTTAGCACCAGGTGCCGAACAATTTCTAAATGTATTAAAAGAAAAACAGATTCCCATGACAATTGCGACATCATCTCCTATTTTAAACATTGATCTCTACTTTGAACTGTTCCATCTGGATCGATGGTTTGATAGAGATAGGCTGATGTATAATGATGGAAGCTTTCCAGGCAAGCCATCGCCTTATATCTATCTGGAAGCTGCCAAAAAGCTAGAATGTGATATCCATGAATGCATTGTTATGGAAGATGCCATTGCAGGTATTCAATCTGGAAAGAATGCAGATGCGAAAAAAGTCATTGCGATTACTGAATTCAATAATGATGAAACCTTATTAGAAGCAGGTGCAGATGTAGTCATTCATGACTATCTTGATATAGAGAATCTATTAAAGGAACTTGAAATATAGTTCCTTTTTTAAGTATTCTATACATATGAGGAAAATTATTGTATGTTTGTTTTCCATCCTTTTATTTGGATGTACAGCACAGAAAAAAGAAACGATTCTATATTGTGTAGGAGACAGCATCACCTATGGATATAATCTGAATTCAGAAGATGCCTATCCTTCGATATTAGCCTCTTTTGATGAATCGTATACAGTATACAATGGCGGTATCAATGGCATTACGGTTTCTCAGTATTTATATACAGATCAATATGAGAAATCTAAAGAGATCCAAGCCGATATCATCATAATCAAGTTAGGAACCAATGATAGTTTACATTATCCTGGAATTAAAAGGTTTAAAGAAGATTATCTGAAATTAATAGATACTTATAAAGATAAGCGAATCATACTATGTACCCCAATACAGATTTATATTGAAAATATCGATGAAATTCAAAAGAATCTATTAGAGATTGTCGAATGCATAAAGGAAATTGGTAAAGAAAGAAATCTGGAAGTCATTGATTTTTATGAATTATCCAAAAATCATAAAGAGTGGTACCAGCCAGATCTGTTGCATCCAAATAAAGAAGGAACAAGACAAATAGCCAATAGTATCTATGAAACAATCAAATAAGCACTGTGTTATAGACAGTGTTTCTTTTTTTTAATAAAATTAGAGTATGAAATATATAAAAGCTGTTATTCTTGATTTTATAAATCCATTTGTAGAGACACAGGTTACCTTATATGCAACCCAGGCAGCATTCTTTTTGATTATATCGGCTGTTCCTTTTGTCATGTTCCTTTTGTCTTTGATGCGGTTTGTCTTTCCATTAACGGAAACAGAGCTTATGGCGATGATCAATGGATTTTCGGCAAACTCATTGGAATATTATATATCCACACTGGTTAAGGATTTATACAATGGTTCTTCTTTATCTTTGACATCGATTACCGCAATCACCTGTTTATGGGCTGCTTCAAAATCAACGTATGCCTTATCACAGGGGTTGAACGCAATCTATATGACATCGAGAAGAAAAGGATTTGTATTATTAAGACTCTATGCGATATTAAATACTTTATTGTTGATGATTGCCTTATTGGCAAGCTTGTTTTTATCTATTTTTGGGACAAGATTGAATGAAGCTGTTGTTAAGGTGTTTCCTTATAAACTTCCATTCTTTTCCAATATTTTAAGTGCACAGAATATCATATCCTTTGTACTGATTACTTTTATTTTAAGTATTCTATATACTGTATTGCCAGATAAGGTTTTAAAACTTAGACATCAGATACCAGGGGCTATGTTCACAACATTTACATGGCTTATATTCTCATCCGTGTTTGATTACTATTTAAGTCACTTTTCTTCCTATTCCATCATTTATGGTGTATTAGGATCATCGGTTATCTTAATGATCTGGCTGCAGATCTGTATGATCATATTCTTATGTGGAGCCCATATCAATGTATATCTATATGAGAGGAAGCATGGATATCAGGATTTTGATAAATAAAAATGGCGGTTCATTTAGAACCGTCATTGTTTATTTAAAATCTACTTTCGCATTGTCAAGAACAAGCTGATTGGCTTTCATCATAGCCATGTCTAATTTCATCTGTTCAGCAGGAATCTGTTCCTTTAGCGATTCAACAGGAACCTGATACTGCATAGAAATCATTGTGTACTGTTCATCGATTTCTTCATCTGTTGCTTCAATCTTTTCGATGGCAACGATTTCTTTTAGTGCATTTTCAAGGATAACCTGCTTTTTCGCAAAGGCAGTAAGCTGTTCCTTGAACGCATCAGGATTCTGTCCTGTTAACTGAAGGTAAGATGTTAAAGACATACCTTGTGCCTGAAGATCCTGGGAAATGCGGGCAAGCTGTTGTTGAAGCGCAAATTCCAAAGCTTCTTCAGAAACTTCAGTTTCGGTATTTTCAACAAGCTTTTCTAAGATGGCATCGTGGGATTGCTGGATAGCCAATCCTTCAGCCTGGCGATTTAAGGCACTTTCAACAAATGCTTCTAATTCTTCTACAGTTGAAACATTTTCAATGTTCAAACTCTTTACAAATTCTTCATTCAATTCATTTGGTTCTTCTTTTACGATATCGTGTACGGTTACCTTGAACACAACCGGTTGACCAGCTAATGTTGGTTCCCCATAGTTTTCTGGGAATGTCACGTTGATATTTCTAGTTTCCCCTTTTTCCATTCCGACCATAGCTTCTTCAAAACCAGGGATGAATGTGTGCGATCCAATTCCAAGATTGTAATTTTCCCCTTTTCCTCCAGGGAAGGCTACACCATCTTTAAACCCTTCAAAGTCGATAATTGTCATATCGCCTTCTTTAACAGGGCCATCAATGGAAATCTTTTTTGGGTTCTGTGCTACAGCAGCATCAATTTCGCGTTTGATATCTTCGGCTGTGACTGTTTTCTTTTCCACAGTCACTTCTAATCCTTTGTACTGTTTAATTGTTGTCATTTCTTTTCTCCTTTTTTTGTCAAGCGTATCTATCTTATCACAGTTTTTCTGTTTCCCCAATATGTAATTCTTTCATCCAGATGGGTAATTCTTTTTTCCAGGCGGATTCAGAGTGATTATCGTTCTTGAAACAATGCGGTATGACATCCACACCTTCTTTTTTCATTAAAGCACGAATAATCTGCAGGTTCTGATCGGTTGCCATCGCAAAGATAGAAGGTTCATATTCCTGTCCACCCCATGAGATATAGACTTCTGTACCAGAAACCATCGAATGATTCAAATCTTTGCGCAAGGATTTATACATAGGATAAATATGGGGAGATACGCAGATAGCTTTTGAATAGGTATCCGAATGCTTTAATGCCATATATAAAGCCATGGTACCACCCATGCTGCTTCCACCGATATAATGGTTCTTTCTTCCTTTTCTAGCAGGAAGATTGTGTTCAACCCAGCTTATCAGTTCCGTTTTCATCCATTGAATCAGAACTCTTCCTTTCTGTTCAATAAAGCCCCAGGGCTCTTCATCCTGATAGGTATAAGGGGAGAACTCTTTAATTCTTTCTACACCTTCATGGTTGCATTCCAGTCCGACTACAATCAGTCTTGAATGATGTGTATCAAGATACTCCTTCATTCCCCAGCATGTTCCATATGTCGCATCTTCATCATAGAACAGGTTATGGCCATCAAACATATATAGAACAGGGAATGTCTCATTCTCCTTTCTGTCATCGGGTATATAGATATGCAATAAGCGATCACATTGAAAAGGTGTTATATAAATCGATTCCTTTAAAATCATAAATTCCTCCAGTATGTTGTCCATTGTACACTATTTATGTCTTTATACAAAGAACAAAGTTTATGAAATCGTTTCCAATATATAAATAAAAAAGATACTAGCGTATCTTTTCGGTATTCTTAAAATGGATTTTTGCGACATTTGAGAGTTCATTGAATCCATATTTCTCAACAAATTCCTTAGCACAGGCATCGACTATATCACCAGCGCCTTTCTGAAAGTGGAAATCATATTCATCTTCCATTTTCCTTATCGATTCCAGAAAGGCATAACGGGCAAGAATGCTGGCACAGGCAACCGCGATATATTTGTTCTCTGCCTTTGTTTCAAAGTGAATGGATGGAATGACATTCTTTGTATCTTTTAGATATTTATAATAGCTGCTTTTCTGTACAAACTGATCAATCACAATGAATTCAGGAAGGGTATATCCTTTCTTTATAAGATTTAGATAGACCTGATTGTGTAGCTGGCATTTGATATCTACCATATTATGCATAGAATGAATCTGGTTGTATTTAGGATTTGATAAGATACAGATGCTGTAGGGAATGGTTTTCATAATAACAGGTGCCATCTCTAAAATTTTTTCATCCCTGATCTGTTTGGAATCCTGAATCTTTAGATGTTTTAAAGCTTCATAGGCTTTTTGATCAACAATGCATCCTGCAACGACAACAGGACCAAAATAATCACCCGTTCCTACTTCATCGCTTCCTGCCTGGGGAAGGATGGATTTTACGGTTTCTTTGTCTTCTTCCATCCAGCTTAAATCTTTTCCCTGAAAGACAACTTTTCCACTTGTATAGGCACTGATTGTACATTCTTCACATTTAATCTGATAATATGTATAATCTGGTTTTGATTCTTTTAGAATATAGGGTTTCATTCTCTCTTTTAATGCAAATATTTCCTTTTCACTCATCTTTTTCGTTACTGTTGCCATAGAATCACCTAATAAAAGTGTAACACTTTTGAAAAAAATGGTAAAATACCATCATGGTATTAAATAAAGAATTTTATATTATATATGACATTGTACTAATTCTATGGGCTATCTTTGACTTATATAGAGGATATCGAAAGGGTGGATTTCGATTTATTATAGGAATTGTCGGTTCATTGCTATCCTTAGGGATTGCCTATGTTTTCTGTAATAAGATGGTCATTGAGTATCCTATACTGGATAAACAGATTCCTATTATTGAATTTGAACTGGATTTAATCCTCTGGTTTTTAATCCTGTTTGTGAGTTCTAAAGTTGTATGGAGCCTTATCATGCGTATTATAATGGGAAAGCGGGATGATAGTAAAGTAACCTTTCTATCCCGATTGTTAGGACTTCTTTTGGCCGCTGTTAAAGTATTTGTCATATATACACTTATCACATTATTATGTTTATCACCTTGGATTAAAGATGGAAATCGTTTTGTAAACCAGGGGCCTTTATATTATGTAAAGGAATTTATTATTGATCATAGAGGGGATGTGGGTATTGATGTCTAGAAATGAAGAAACATTCCGAAATGAATTAAACCATGCGATTGATTTTGACCGTGTTCTTGAACAGATTGCTTCATTCGCATCTTTTTCTTTGTCAAAGGAAAAGATTGTATCCGCCATTCCTTATTTTGATCGTTTAGAAATCCAGAGGGAACTGGAATATGTACAGGAGGGAATGGAATTAGTCCGTTTACAGTGTGATATTCCAATGGGAGGATGTACAGATGTCTCTATGCCAGTGAAAAAGGCAGTGAAGAAGATGACATTATCTCCTAAAGAACTATTGGATGTTCTTTCCTTTTTAATCTGTGTAAGACAGGTAAAAAGCGCTTTAGAAAAGACAGAAACAATCCTGTTAAAGGATTTAGGTGCATCCATGGATATTCCATCGATGTTAATCAAACAGATTCAATCCCAGATTGATATGACAGGGTCTGTTAAAGACGATGCCACAGAGACACTTCGAAAGAAGCATAAGGCATTGACAGAAACAAGATTGCACTTAAATGACATTGCGCGTAATTTTTTGAAGCGCAATAAGAATATGCTGATGGAAAACATGACAACGACAATTCAGGGAAGATTGTCAGTGCTAGTCCGGGTTCAGGATAAGAATGCCTTTGGAGGAATGATTCATGGCCAATCCCAATCTGGACAGGCTTTCTATGTAGAACCACAGGCCTTTGTAGAAGCCAATAATCAGATTCAGTTGTTGCAGGTGGAAATCGAGGAGGAAAAACATCGAATCTGTAAAGAATTATCTTTAAAGGTCGCATCCAATGAAGTTGCGATCCTATCCGATTTAGAGACCATAACAATCCTGGATGTGGCTATGACCAAGGCAAGATGGGCGTATCGATATGATGGATGCATTCCTACTTTACAGACAAGAGATCATTCTTTCCGCTTAGAATATGCAAGACATCCCTTACTGGATGAAAAGAAGGTGGTTGCCAATACCTATATTCTAAAGAGCAATGAAGCCTGCCTGATGATTTCAGGACCGAATATGGGAGGGAAGACCGTTACCTTAAAGACGATTGGATTGTTTGTAGCATTAAGCCATGCCGGTTTTCCGGTATTGTGTCACAGAGCCATTCTTCCATTCTATAAATCCATCTGGTTTGATATTGGAGATAACCAGTCAATTGAAGAAAACCTTTCCACTTTTTCATCGCATATCTCCAGCATTGCCGGAATCTGTCGAAACTGTGATGAACATGCCTTTGTGTTATTGGATGAAATTGGAAATGGAACCGATCCCTTAGAAGGGGCTAGCTTAGCGACTGCGATTTTAGAATATCTAATTGATAAGAAATGCACCATTGTGACAAGTACGCACTATAACCAGGTAAAGACATTTGGTAAGACAAATCCCAATGTGCTTGTCAGCAGTGTTGAATTTGATGCGAATACATTAAAGCCAACCTATCGTTATATTCCAGGTGTATCCGGTGCATCCTATGCCTTTTCCATTGCCAAAGAGTATGAACTGAATGATGACATATTAGAAAAAGCCATTCAATATAAAAATGAGAATGAACAGAATATTGAAAAGGAATTACAGCGTCTAGAAGTATTACA
Source organism: Holdemanella sp. (assembly GCA_021442845.1). Taxonomy (GTDB): domain Bacteria; phylum Bacillota_I; class Bacilli_A; order Erysipelotrichales; family Erysipelotrichaceae; genus Floccifex. The sequence continues at coordinate 5,337 of JABUSD010000193.1, read as the reverse complement.
GACACAGGTATATAAAGAAAAGGAACGTTTCAATGCCCTGATTGAAAAAGCCCATACAATCCAGAAGGATGCCGAAAAGGAAAAAGAAAAATGGGAATTAAAGAATAAGGAACTGCAGGAAGAATATGAACAACAATTAAAGAATATGTTGGAAGAAAAGGAAGCAGAGGCCAAAGAGATCATTCAGGAATTGAAAAGTAAGAATGTGGTTAAACCACATGAACAATCGGAGGCTTTGCACCAGATTCATTCTATGCAGAAAGAAACCATAAAAGAAGAAAAGGAATCAAACTATATATTAAAAGCTGGCGATTATGTGCAGATTGAAGATCTTCAGACCCATGGTGAAATTTTAGAAATCAAGAAAAAGGAAGCAACCATCCTTGCCAATGGTATGAAGATGAAGATTAAACTGAATCGTTTAAAACCAATCGCAAAACCAAATGTACAGAAAACCGTGCAGAAAAAACATATTGACCGTGTATTTGCCCGCTTCCCATTGGAAATCAATCTGATTGGAATGCGTGTAGAAGAAGGACTGGATGCGTTAAATAACTATCTGGATCAGGCAGTGTATCATAAGGTGAAACAGGTTCGTGTTATTCATGGCGTTGGAACCGGAGCCTTACGAGCTGCCATCTGGAAAGATCTGGATCGTCACCCGATGGTGAGTGCAAAAATGGCTGCCAGTCCAGGTGAAGGTGGACTTGGGGCAACCATTGTCTTATTAAAATAACAGGAGAACAGGATGATTACACAACATCTACAGGACAAATTAGCTTTACTGCCAGATAAACCCGGCTGTTATATTATGAAGGATGAAGATGGGAATATATTATATGTAGGAAAAGCGAAAATATTAAAAAACAGGGTGCGCAGCTATTTTCATGGTGTACACAACTACAAAACAACACGTCTTGTAGAGAGGATTCGTGATTTTGAATTCATTGTGACAGCATCAGAAAAAGAAGCATTATTATTAGAAATCAATTTAATTAAGAAGTATACACCTCCTTTCAATATCATGTTTATGGATGATAAATCCTATCCATATATTGTGATGAGCCATGAAGAAAACTTTCGTGTCTATACAACAAGACAGGTTAAGAATAAAAAGGATACCTATTTTGGACCTTATCCAAGCTCACAGGCAGCCAATGAAATGGTACGATTGATCAATACGATATTTACTGTCCGTAAATGTGTACATATTCCAAATAAGCCATGCCTGTACTATCATATGCATCAGTGCAATGCCCCCTGCATTCAAAAAGTAGATCCTGAAATCAACAAGAAGAATCGAAATGATATCAAGAAGTTTTTACAGGGAGATACAGATGAAATTGTATCTTCACTTCGCAAACAGATGGAGATAGCCAGTGAAAACTTACAATTTGAAAGGGCAAAAGAGATTTTAGATAGTATTCAAGCTATCGAGCATGTGATTGAAAAACAGACCATTGATTTTAAAGACCAGCAATCAAGAGATGTCTTTGGTTATTATGAAGATAAAGGATATGTATCGTTCCAGGGATTCTTTATCCGACAGGGAAAGATACTGGAAAGAACATTTGCCATCCATTCCATCTATGAAGATACAATGGATGCCTTTATCAGCTTTATCATGCAGTATTATGAAAACAATGTGGTGCCTAAAGAGATATTAGTCCCTCAGGATACACCAGTCGATATATTGGAAGAAGCTTTAGGCTGTAAGGTAAGAATACCGATAAAGGGACAGAAGAAAGCGCTGGTTGATCTAGTGATTAATAATGCCAGAGAAACCCATGAGCAGAAATTCTCTCTTGCCTTTCGCAAAGAGAATGAATTAGAAATCGCCAATCAGCATTTAAATGAAATCTTTCATGCCCCTATCCATACAATTGAAATCTTTGACAATTCCCATATATCAGGAAGTTATAATGTATCGGGACTTGTTGTCTTTGAAGATGGCAAACCCAATAAATCAAAATATAGACATTATCAATTAGGGGAGTATATATCTGATCTAGACAGTATGAAAGAAGTCATCTATCGCCGCTATTTCAGATTGTTGAAAGAGGGAAGTGTCATGCCCGATCTGCTGTTAGTTGATGGAGGGATATTACAGATTCAGGCAGCCAAGGAAATCCGGGACCTGTTAGAACTGGATTTACGCATCGCCGGTCTTGTCAAAGATGATAAGCATAGTACGCGTGGTCTTATTGATGAAAATCTAATGGAGATACCATTGGATAAGGAGGATCCATTATTCTTCCTGTTGACACGTATGCAGGATGAAGTTCACCGCTATGCAATCAGCTATCATAGGAAGCTTCGCTCAAAAGGCATGACAAAATCCATACTGGATACGGTAGAAGGAATTGGTGAAAAGCGCAAGAAAGCACTTTTGAAACAATTTAAATCGATGAAGCAGATAAAACAGGCAAGCATAGCGGAACTCAGTGAAGTGATTCCCGAAAATGTTGCCAAGATATTATATGCACGCTTACATAGTGATGAATAATCTGTGATATAATAAACAATGAGGTAGCTAAATTGAAACTAGATAGAAAAACACTTTTATCAAGAATATTATTGATAGTCATCTGTTTTACGGTATTTGTCTTCTGTTACATACGCTTTAACAATTCCTATGATCCATTAGCCAGATATCCATATGCAACCGATGAGAATCGCGATATCATTCTTAAATATATGAGTGAAGAAGATATAAATTATATTATTGATAGACAAATAAAACCTGATCAGTTCATGAGTTTTATTGAAAATCCTGAATTCAATGTAAAGAATACGGTTTTTTATTCCATCTGTAAAACAACACAGAATGCAGAAGATGATTTTATCGTAAATTTTGTCAATCGATATCGATCAAATTTTACCAGGGATACATTAAAGGATCTGTTAAAACATTATTCCTATGATGATCTGATTTCATTCTATGAAACGGAATCCATTGTCAATGATAAGCTAACCCTAGTACCAAACCCTGAGAAACAGTATGTGATTCTAAATGAAAAGACATCGGTTTATAAATATGTTCCAGCGGATTTAGTATCAGTAGAAACTATCTATGTACAATCCACTATGGTAGAAGATCTGAATGACATGATCAGTGCCTACAATAAGGTGATGGAAACACCATTGTCTTTTGAATCTGGCTATTTATCGTATGAAGATAGTATGAATTTATATTTATCCTATGTAGAATCCTTACAGGAAAATGTAAATAAATTCTATTTGAATGCAGGTATGAATGAACAGCAATTAGGCTATACTATTACAATCAGCGGATGTTCGCATTATATTCAGGTATGGAAAGATAAACAAAGTGAAGTCGAAGAACCAGCAACATTGGATGATTTAGAATTAGAAAAGATTTCCTGGCTAGAAGAAAATGCATATCGTTATGGCTTTGTCATTCGTTATCCAGAAGGCAAGGAAGATGTCACAAACCATGAATACAATCCATATATCCTTCGTTATGTGGGTAAGGATAACGCAAAGAAAATGGTAAAGAAGAACAAGGCATTAGAAGAGATGAATCTATAGAAAGAAGGATTACGATGAAGATTATCGTAGTAAGCGATACACACTCCAATAATGAGATCTTAACAAGGATTGAAAAGAAGCATAGCGATGCAGCCTTATTCATCCATTGTGGCGATTTGGAGGATGATCCAATTGAATATCCAAACTGGTATTTTGTCAGAGGGAACAATGACTACTTTGGGGGTTTTCTTAAGGAAAGAATCATGCTGGCAGGTGATCATCGAATCTATGTCACCCATTCGCATAAATGCCCTTATTATGCAAGGAAGGAAGCTTTATTAAGAGAAGCTTTAAAAAGGGGATGTGATATTGTCCTATATGGACATACACACTGTAGTGATATCTATGAGAAGAATGGCATTCTCTTTATCAATCCAGGATCAACATGGCATTCAAGAAATGGCAAACCACCAAGCTATGCGATATTGACACTCGATGGATTATCACGAAAAGCAGAAATAGTCTATGAACCAGAATGGTAAATGAACGAGCTGGAAACCAGATTCTGAAGGTATTATGCCATAAAAATTAGCCTTTCGGCGTGTACAAAGCGGAAGGCTTTTTATATGGTCATATGGGGATAGGAAATGAATCTACATCATCATTTAAAGAAAACATTTCTATGATTCTTTTTCCTAAATTCCACAAAAAAAGAGGGGCACATTATTGTGCTCCTATTGTGCTTAACTTAATGACATCGGTAGTTACGCTACCTTTTCTTTAATGATTGTTTCTATTTTCTGCGCAAGTGCGCGATCTTTATGATATTGATCGGTATTGATACCAGTTGGATTTTCGGATGTATAGATTGCAAGAATATCCCCATTCTTTAAAGTGATTTTTAATCCGACATAGATTCTTGGTTCCCCTAAAGTTGTAAAAAAAGTTGTACCACCCAATACCTGATGGGAAAATGGTTTTGACTTTCCTTTAAACTTTGCTTCTTCATTCATTACCGAGCATTTATCGATATCGTCTAAATTATAAATTCCTACTGTTCCATTCAATATTTCCATTGTATTCGCATCAAAATCAAATTGTACACATTTATATTCTTTTTTCATATTAAAAATACCAAACTCCTGTTCCTGTTAACGTCTCTGTTGTATGATAGTAATAAGTAACATATCCATTTACATATGCTCTCCCCTGAGATGCATATGATGTTGCCCAAGGAGCGCTTCTTCCTGATGGGGAACAAGGACAATAAAATGAGATAATCGATGGAGTTCCTACACTTGTAATATTAAGTGTAGATGAATCAAAATAGATTGTTAATCCTACACCCATTGTACAATTATATTGGCTATTTCCATATGTTCCACCAGCAGCCCCTCGCAATACAATTCCATTTATATTTATATATTGAGATACAATTACTGATTTTCCAGGATTATCCCATCTTGAATCGTATAATACATAAACATAAATTTCACTATCAGGTTTTTCATCACTGACTCTTCCATATTGATCAACATAATATGGTTCTTTTTTATCCGTTTCTACTGGACGATATCCATAATAGATTTTAGAATCGTCCTCATTTGCATACATAGACAATGGAGTAAATAAAGAAACCATTAATAAAATAGAACAGACAATAGATAGTATTTTTTTCATATTCTCATCTCCTCTCATAATATACTATATTATCTATTACAATTTAATATTACATGAATGTATTATAAAAGAAAAGACTTTAAATATATATATATATATGTTATACTATTTATATGTCAAAAAGTATATATTCAATGTCATTAAGTTAATAATGATAAGAACCAC
>JABUSD010000266.1 GCA_021442845.1 Holdemanella sp. | reverse complement strand
TGCCGACTTAGCTCAACTGGTAGAGCAACTGACTTGTAATCAGTAGGTTGTGGGTTCAAGTCCTATAGTCGGCACCACTTTTTTTTACTTATCTGGCACATCAAATGATGTGCTTTTTTTCTGGCATTAAAAAAGATGGAATCAATTTCCATCTCGATCTCTTAACGCAACCTTGGCACAATCTGTAAACATCTCCATTGCCTCTATCGGATATTTACCCGCTGCAACCTCACCTGTCAACATAATAGAACTAGCTCCATTATATACCGCATGATAAATGTCACTGACCTCAGCACGAGTTGGCGTTGGCTTTGATATCATACTATATAACATTTCTGTAACTATCATATAAGGCTTATGGTTTTTCTTGCATATAGTTTCTATTTTTCTTTGAACAGAAGGAAGCACCGGTAATGTAGTCGCATTCCCTAAATCTCCTCTTGCGATAATGATTTCATCGCAATATGGCAACAATTCTTCAAGCTGCTTATATCCTTGCATATTCTCAATTTTGGCAAATACACGGATATCATCTAAGTTTAACGCATGCAGCATATCTTTAACTGCCATCAGATCTTCCTTATCTCTCACAAAGGGCTGCATGATTCCTGTTACACCATATTCTGTGCAGTGCTTCAGGTTTTCAACATCCTTTAAAGTGAGTGTTGGTGTATTCACAGTAACACCAGGAAGGGCAATACTCTTAGAGGATAACAAAACGCCCTCTACTATAACTTCCGCCATTCTGTCATCCATCATTTTTAATGTAATCTTTCCATCATCCATCAATAAGATCTGATCCTTTTTTAAGAATGGTATTATCACATCTGGAATCGGCAATTCATATATATTGATTGTATCCCCTTTATTAAGCCCTATAGGCTCTTCTAAGCGCCCTAAACGGATTTCTGGACCTTGCATATCTACAAGCAGTTCCGCCTCTACATTTGCTTCTTTGCTTGCCTTATGAAACTCATCTACCCAGTCCTTTACATCTTCTAAATCGACATGCGATAGATTTAAGCGAACACCTGTCATTCCACATTCAAACATTGGAATCAATACATCTTTTGTATGACAGGATGGTCCCAACGTTCCATAAACTTTTAACTTTCGCATATTTTATCTTCGATTTGGCTTGTTACCATTAAATCCAATAAAGACACCTACAACAAACAATGCACAGGCAACAATCAATACAACCGTTGAACGGTTAAATAACATATAGTAACCCATTACGATTACTGTTCCAATATAGAATAGTAAAGGAATTCTTGGATCTTTCATATAACAGTTCTCCTTTCACCATCAACAAAACAATTATAGCACAGAAAAGAAAAAGTAGAAGCATCTAGGCATTCTGGATAACTTCTACTTTTACTTTATGTTCTGCCTGATCAATATCGAAGGTAATCTTTGCGAAATCATCAAGATGTTCTGTCACAAGATTTCTTACAGATTCAAATACGGCATCTTCCTGCTTTTCTGATTCGCATTCATATTCAATTGATGTAACTACATGTTTCTTTACAGAAACGCTTTCTAAAACGTCAACAATATTCTTCATATTCATCTACCTCGCTTACTTAGTCTATAATAAATATGTATATTTGTCAATTTGTGTTCATATTTTAAGTTCATATGTGCATATTTTCTATACATTTTTTATATTTTTATGATATAATACACTCTATGTGAAGGAGATGTATACATTATGAACTTAATTATACCTGAAAACTACAATCCAGTATTATCTGTTCGCGAGACACAGAACGCAATCAAGTATATTCGTGATACCTTCCAATATGAATTTGGAAAGGAATTAAACTTATCAAGAATCAGTGCGCCAATCTTTGTAAGAAAGAATTCCGGATTGAACGATGATTTGAATGGTACCGAAAAACCCGTTTCATTTACTATGATGGAATTAAATGATGAGCCAATTGAAGTAGTCCACTCATTAGCTAAATGGAAACGTATGGCGCTTAAAAAGTATGGTTTCCAGCTTCATGAAGGATTGTATACAAATATGAACGCAATCCGTAAAGACGAAGCTCTAGACAACTTACACTCTGTCTATGTAGACCAGTGGGATTGGGAAAAAGTAATCTCAAAAGATGAAAGAACAATCAATGTATTAAAACAGCATGTAGAGACTATTTTTAAAGTCATCAAACATATGGAGCATGAAGTCTGGTATAAATACCCACAGGCAGTAAATCATCTACCAGATAAGATTCACTTCATGACAACGCAGGAGTTATTGGATCGCTACCCAGATATGACTTCAAAAGAAAGAGAAAATGCGATTACAAAGGAATTGGGATGCGTATTCCTAATGCGCATTGGTGGAAAACTGTCCAACGGCGAAAAGCACGATGGGCGTGCGCCTGACTATGATGACTGGGAATTAAATGGGGATATCTTATTCTGGTATGAACCATTACAGTGTTCACTGGAAATTTCCAGCATGGGTATCCGTGTCAGTGAAGAATCTTTATTAAAACAGTTAGAAATTGAAAACTGCATGGAACGTGCAAAACTACCATTCCACAAAGCCATCCTTGACAAGAAACTTCCATATTCGATTGGAGGAGGGATTGGGCAATCCCGCTTATGCATGCTTCTATTAAAGAAGGCACATATCGGTGAAGTGCAGGCTTCTTTATGGCCAGATCAAATGGTAAAAGAATGCCTTGAAAATAATATTCCGCTATTATAAAAACAAAGGAGATATTCGTATCTCCTTTAATATTTTGTGCATGTTGCATTTTCATGATGCTCAAAGGTTTTGTTTGAAACGATTTCTTCCAATATGGATTGTTCTACATCATAGAACCGTTCTTTATCACAATCAATCATTCCATCATAGTTCTCTATTTCTTTCATACCACAATCCAGAATGATAGCACCATCAAAGAAAAGGGCATCCATAATTGTATGTAGGTTCAATCCTGTTTCATATTTCAGGGCAATTATGCAGTTTCGTTTGTTGCGTTTTCTTACAATAAAAGCATAATATGCCCTTGTCAAATCATATATATTCATATACGTATTCTACCATAAGAAAAGCCCATATCAATGATATGAGCTGATTCTATTATTCTTCGATATTTACTTCTTCAATGCTTAGATCATCATCAAATTCAATTGTGTCATCTGCTAAAGTCTCTTCTAATTCCTGATTAGCGAATTTATCAAATTCTTCATCCTGAACTTCAGCCATACGAGCAATTCGCTTGTCACGAAGCTCTTTTGCCTTAGCGGCAACAATTGCATTCTGTGGACGTTCTCCAGTACATCCAGTACCAGCAGGGATTAACTTACCAATGATAACATTTTCCTTTAATCCATATAGATAGTCAACCTTACCCTTGATTGTTGCATCAGTTAATACCTTTGTTGTTTCCTGGAAGGAAGCAGCTGATAAGAATGAATCTGTTTCAACAGAAGATTTAGAAATACCTAGTAATACAGGTTTGAAAGTTGCTGGTGTCTTTCCCGATAACAATGCATCACGGTTAATATTTGTGATGTTGTTCAATGAAATCTGAACACCAACATTTAAATCCGTGTCACCTGAATCAACAACGATAACTTTCTTCATCATCTGTTTAATCATAACTTCAAGGTGCTTGTCAGAAATTTCAATACCTTGTGACTGGTATACTTTCTTAACTTCTTTTAAGATGTAATCCTGAACTTCACGAACCCCAGCTACACGCAATAACTCCTTAGGATCAAGTGGTCCTTCGGTTAATGCGACACCGGCTTCAATTGATTCACCAACAACAACCCATGGTCTTAACGACTGGTTTGCATTAATCTTGTGAGATACGCTTTCATGTTCTGAAGTGATGATAACTTCCTGGCGTTTTGTTCCTTCAATGTTTTCGATGGAAGTGATCTGTCCAGAAATCTGAGCGATAGCTGCAACACCCTTAGGACAACGTGCTTCGAATAATTCTTCAACACGTGGTAAACCTTGTGTGATATCTCCATCATCACCACCAGCAACACCTCCGGTGTGGAATGTACGCATTGTTAACTGTGTACCTGGTTCACCGATTGACTGTGCAGCCATGATACCAACAGCTTCACCAACTTCGACGTCCTTACCTGTTGCCATGTTACGTCCATAACACTTGCGGCAGATACCTTGACGTGATTTACATGTAAATACAGAACGGATTTTCATTCCTTTTACACCAGCATCCACGATAGCTTTTGCTAGTTCATCTGTGATAAATTCATCGGATGCAATGATTAATTCACCTGTTTCTGGGTGGAATACATCCTGCTTGCTATAACGACCAACAATACGGGCTTCTAATCCTTCGATTTCCGAATTTGTCTTACGATCGATTAATGTTTCAATCCAGTATCCTTTGTCTGTTCCACAGTCATCTTCCTTGATAATGACATCCTGGGCAACATCTACTAGACGACGAGTCAAGTATCCAGATTCAGCTGTCTTTAAGGCAGTATCTGTTAGACCCTTACGCACACCGTGAGTAGAGATGAAGAACTCTGACACGTTCACTCCTTCACGGAAACATGAGTAAATAGGAACTTCTATGATTGATGGTACATATTCTCCAACTCCTGATTTCGTATGTCCTGGTTTACCCATTAATCCACGCATACCAGCTAGCTGAGCGAAGTTTGATGTATTACCACGAGCTCCTGATGTTGCCATCATGTTAATTGGGTTTTTACGTGGTAAGTTATCCATTAATTCTTTTACGATATCATCTTTAATGTCTGTCCATAATTTATTTAAATGGCGTTCCCATTCTTCCATTGTTAACATACCTTTTTTCTGAAGGTATTTTAACTGGTTGGCTTTTGCACGTCCTTCATCAACGTGATTCCATTTGTTAGGAGCAACTTCAATATCAGATAGAGCTACAGTGATACCTGCAACTGTTGAATATTTAAATCCTAAAGCCTTGATCTGATCAAGTGTTTCGGCTGTTTCATCCACACTATAACGCTTAAAGATTTCAGCAATTACTTGTCCTAGCTGTTTTTTCTTAACGGCTTCAACTAGTGGTAGATTCTGGATATATTCCTTAATATTATTTCCAGGGCTAATGAAATACTTGTCTGGTGTTTCTTCAAAGTTTTCTGGTGAAACCTCGTTGATATATGGGAAATCTTCTGGGAACATTCCATTAAAGATAATCTTACCTACTGTTGTTACTAAGAAATCATTTGAGTGCTTTTCATTGAATGAAGACTTATTGATTCCTTTTACAGGGATCGCAATACGCGAGTGAAGATGAATCTGCTTAGTCTGGTAAGCCATCATTGCTTCATCGACATTTGCATAGACATGTCCTTCATTTAATGCGAAAGTATGCCAAAGCTGTGCTTCCTTTGGACAATCCACATCCAAATAGCGTTTTGCTTCTTCTTCTAATTCCTGTGCTGTCTCTTCCATAGTTAAATAGAAGTTACCCATAACCATGTCCTGACCAGGCGTAACGATTGGTTTACCATCTTTTGGTCCAAGAATGTTATGTGATCCTAACATCATAACCAATGCTTCCGCACGTGCTTCTTCACTTAGTGGTACGTGAATAGCCATCTGGTCACCGTCAAAATCGGCATTGAAGGCAGTACATACAAGAGGGTGAAGACGCATTGCACGTCCTTCTACAAGCTTAGGCAGGAATGCCTGAATACCTAAACGGTGTAGTGTTGGGGCACGGTTCATTAATACAGGGTATCCATCGATTACTTTTTCAACTACATCCCAGATTCTTGTATCGCGCTTATCAATCAGCTTTTCAGCATTCTTTGGATTTGCTGCTAATTTCTGATTTACGATTTCATTGATAATGAATGGCTTAAATAGGTTAACAGCCATTTCACGAGGAATACCACACTGGTACATCTTTAGATCTGGTCCTACGGCAATTACAGAACGTCCTGAGAAGTCAACACGTTTACCTAATAAGTTCTGACGGAAACGTCCCTGTTTACCTTTTAATGAGTGAGACAATGATTTTAATGCACGTCCGCCAGCACCAGTAATTGGTTTTGAACGACGTCCATTGTCAATCAATGCATCAACAGCTTCCTGTAACATACGCTTTTCATTCTGCACAATGATATTAGGTGTTCCTAAATCAAGAAGCTTGTGTAAACGATTGTTACGAGTGATAACACGACGATATAAATCATTCAAGTCACTTGTTGCGAAACGTCCACCATCCAACTGCAGCATTGGTCTTAAATCTGGTGGTATTACCGGAATGTTTGTAAGAATCATCCATTCTGGCTTGTTGTCGCTATTTCTAAATGCGTTGATTGTATCTAGACGCTTGATTAATTTCTTGCGCTTTTCACCTTGTGCATTATCTAAAGCTTCCTGTACATCCGCAAATTCCTTTTCAAGATCAACATCCTGTAAAAGTTTTAGAACAGCCTCTGCACCAGTCTGTGCCTTAAATGCACTAGATCCATAAATAGCCATGTTTTCACGGTATTCTCTTTCGGATAAGATCTGCTTATATACCAGATCTGTATCCTTTGGATCTGTCACGATATAGCTTACGAAGTATACAACTTCTTCTAACTGTTTTGGAGTAACATCCAATAATAATGCCATACGGCTAGGGATTCCACGCAAATACCAGATGTGAGCAACTGGTGCTGCTAATTCAATATGTCCCATACGTTCACGACGAACGCTTGATTTTGTGATTTCGACACCACAACGGTCACATACAACCCCTTTAAAACGTACTTTCTTATATTTACCACAAGTACATTCCCAGTCCTTTGTAGGACCGAAAATGCGCTCACAGAACAATCCGTCTTTTTCCGCTTTTTGGGAACGGTAGTTAATTGTTTCAGGCTTTGTAACTTCTCCATGAGACCATGTCTTGATAATATCAGGAGATGCTAGGCGAACCTGCATTGAGGCAAATTTATTGATACTCATTATTCTACCTCCTTGATTTCCATACTTGATGAATCCACATCATTCACTAACTCTTCTTTATGAGCTGGAGCTGTGTTTCCTTCATCATCATCTAAAGTAATATCTACTTCATTGTTATTTTCATCCAATAGACGAACATCGATTGCTAATCCTTGAAGTTCATGCATCAATACTCTAAACGATTCAGGAACACCTGGTTCTGGAATATCCTTTCCTTTGATGATTGCTTCATATGTCTTGATACGACCTTGGATATCATCTGATTTGATAGTCAGGATTTCCTGTAATGTATGTGCAGCACCATATGCTTCAAGTGCCCATACTTCCATTTCTCCAAATCTCTGTCCACCATTCTGTGCTTTACCACCTAATGGCTGCTGTGTTACGAGTGAGTAAGGTCCTGTAGCACGAGCATGTAGCTTGTCATCAACCATGTGAGCAAGTTTGATCATGTACATTACACCAACACTGATTCGTTCATCGAATGGCTGACCCGTCTGTCCATCGTATAATACCTGCTTACCATCTTTTGTCATCTGTGCTTCCTGCATTACAGCCGCTAAATCATCATTTGATAATCCATCGAATACTGGTGTTGCGAACTTAACAGATTCACCTGTTTTATCACTAAGTTTCTTTGCAGCATATCCTAAATGAATTTCTAAGATCTGACCGATATTCATACGAGATGGTACCCCAAATGGATTCAATAGGATATCCACTGGACGTCCATCCTTCATAAATGGCATATCTTCAATTGGAAGAATCTTTGAGATAACTCCCTTATTTCCGTGACGACCTGACATCTTGTCACCTTCGGAAATCTTACGTTTTTGAACGATATACACTTTAACGCGCATATTTACGCCTGGAGGAAGTTCCGAACCGTCACCACGTTTGAATACACGGATTGAGTGAACAATTCCAGCTCCACCATGAGGTACTTTTAATGAGTTATCACGAACTTCTCGCGATTTTTCACCGAAGATAGCCAGCAATAATTTTTCTTCTGGTGAAACTTCGCTCTGTCCTTTAGGTGTAACCTTACCAACAAGGATATCACCTTCTTTTACTTCAGAACCAACCATGATGATTCCATTTGCATCAAGCTTACGAACAGCATTTTCACCAACGTTAGGAATATCACGGGTGATTTCTTCTGGTCCTAACTTTGTGTCACGGCAATCAATGTCATATTCTTCTACGTGGATTGATGTATAAATGTCATCGCTAACCATACGTTCTGACATGATGATAGCATCTTCATAGTTATACCCATACCAAGTCATATATGCGATTGTAACATTCTGTCCTAATGCCAATTCTCCATTTTCCATAGAAGGACCATCCGCAAGGATATCCCCTTTCTGAACAACTTCACCAACTTCTACGATTGGTTTCTGGTTGATACATGTACTTGCATTTGAACGTCCGAATTTACGCAGCTGGTATGTATGCGTTTCCCCTTTTTCATCTCTTAATACAATACGTAAGCTATCAACATATTCGATAACACCATTGTATTTTGATACGATACCTACACCTGAGTCCTTGGCAATCTTATATTCGATACCAGTTCCTACAAGTGGTGAGTGTGGCTGTAATAGAGGTACGGCCTGACGCTGCATGTTGGCACCCATTAAGGCACGTGTAGCATCGTCGTTTTCCAGGAATGGAACACATGCAGTTGCTACAGATACGATCTGCTTTGGAGAAACGTCGGCTAATTCAACTTCTTCTCTATCAACGATGATTGTATCCTGATTCTTACGAGCGACTACTCTGTCTTTAACTAAGCGTCCACCATGAACTTCGTTGGCCTGCGCAATTGTATAATCGGCTTCTTCATCAGCTGATAGATAAATAGCCTCTTCACTTACGGTACCATCTTTATTTACGATACGATATGGACTTGTGATGAATCCATATTCGTTAATCTTTGCATATGTAGTCAAGTTAGAGATCAAACCGATGTTTGGTCCTTCTGGTGTTTCGATTGGACAGATTCTTCCATAGTGTGAACTATGAACGTCACGAACTTCGAATCCAGCACGATCACGAGTTAAACCACCAGGTCCTAATGCAGAAATACGACGCTTGTTTGTTAATTCTGCAAGTGGATTTTGCTGGTCCATAAACTGTGACAACTGTGAACTTGAGAAGAATTCTTTAATTGCAGCTGTTAATGGTCGAATGTTTGATAATTTCTTTGGACTTAACGCATCCAATTCCTGAATTGACATTCTTTCCTTTACAACTCTTTCCATACGTGACAATCCGATACGGAACTGGTTCTGAATCAATTCACCAACAGAACGGATACGACGGTTTCCTAACATGTCAATATCATCCGTTGATCCAACACCTTCCATAATGTTCAAACTATATGAGAAGAATGCATACATATCCGAAATAGTGATTGTATTCTTATTTGCATATGGATCATTACCAGCAATCTTTAATGGAGATCCGTCTTTATCCATGACATAAACTTCCTGGATACAAGAACCGATTAACCAAACGGTAATCTCTTCATTCAATGCTCTTTGACAAACAGCAAGCTGGCTTGCTCTATCGATTGGATCCGCTGCTACACCGATTTCAAAGCGGTTTGCAATCAATTCCATTTTACTATCAACAACATCCTGTCCCTTAGCATTTGTAATACGACCTAATGTGTATAATCTCTGTCCATAATTGAAAACAGATTTTGAATTTTCTTCTGTCAATACGATTGGTTGTGCAATTAATCCGCCATAGATAGCTACTTCTTCTACAGCCGCTTTTAATGTATTCACATCATTCTGTGTTAATACAGTACCCTGTTCAAAATATACAGAACCACAATCTACATCTCTAGCAAGAATTCTTCCTACTAAACCTTTATTGTAACTTAATGGAATCGCTACAACATCTTCTTCATGGAACTCAGGGCGGAATGGATATGCTTTACAGTATCCACCTTTTGCCAATTCATCACGTAACTGATTTCTCTGATCACGGCGAACATATGTTCCTTTTTCCATGCATACATTTCCATTAATGTCATAGATATCATCAATTAATGTCATTCCTTCCATACGTGAGAATGCATTTAATTTCTTGCGTAATTTATAACGACCTGCCTTTGTTAAATCATAACGGCGGTGGTCAAAGAATTTAGCCTGCATTAAAGTGATAGATCCATCTAATGTTGGAATTTCATCACTTCTCTGGTTTTCATAGAATGAAAGTAATGCTTCCTGTGTTGTCTTAACCTTATCCTGTAGTAATGAATTTTCGATTTCTTCATACTTGCCAAAGAACGCAGTGTACAACAACAAGTATAAATTCATATATTCCTTATCTTCAGGGTCTTGCGCAATATCATCCCATTGACGTCCTAAAGCTTTCAAGAATATCTCCATTTGTGAAGTATCTCTTGTATCTTCGTTAACATCAATGTTCAAAGACATACCGATGGCTTTAAATAGGATTGAGAATAATACTTTTCGACGGCGGTCAATAGATACGTTGATTAAACGTCCATTTGTACTCTTCTTTTGCTCTGTCATGAATTCTAACCATGTTCCACGGCTAGGAATCAATTCACAGGCATAGTTCTGTTTTCCAGTTTTTTCATCATAGTTCTCTGCAAAATAAGCACCAGGTGAACGAACAATCTGAGAAACAATAACACGCTCAGCCCCATTGATGATGAATGTTCCTGTTTCTGTCATTAATGGGAAGTTCCCAAGGAATACTTCCTCACTTTTGGTTACAACTTCACCAGTTTCTGGATTTGTAACTTCAAGTTCCATATCTGCATATAGTGGTGCTTCATAGTTGCATTCTCTATACATAGATTCTTCTGCATTGTATTTTGGCTCTTCAAAATGATAACGCAGGAAATTTAATTTGATGTTCTTTCCATAGTTTTCAATTGGATAGATTTCTTCGAAAACCTCTTTAACGCCTTGTTTAGTGAACCATTTGAATGAATTCGTTTGGATTTCAACAAGGTTTGGCAATTCTAAATTACCGCTTACTTTTGAATAATCTCTACGCTTTGATTTCTTACCGCAATGCATTATTCTATACGATTCATTATTCATATTTTTGCCATCCTTTCTTTCTATAAACCCCTTAATTTTGCGATATTTCGCAAAATTGGGCATAGTAATCCCATAGTAATCCTAGGGATTATTATGCAATTTATTATATTATACCAATAGAACAATTTAGTCAAGATATTTTTTAAACATCTAACAAAAAAAATAGAGCATGTTTTTACTCTATCTATTTATCAATTCCCTATATATTTTTTCTAATTCTTCCATCTCTATCACATTGGATTTAATATAGCTATACTGCTCTGATTCAGGACTCATATTCTTTAGGATGATCCCTTTCATCCTATAATAGTTTGCTTCTGTTTCGACTTCCTTTTTAAGCTTTTTAAACTTCCAGTTTTTATTTGTCTCTGTTTCAATTGCCATAGCTCCTACACCTAATTTTGGAATCATTTCAATGTTTTCATTCACAATGTAAAAGAAAGATGACCCTTCATTCTCTGTATAAACCTTAGATTTTCTTTTCATGATATTCTTCATGGATAAATTTAGACAATCATCCCCTATTTCCGTGATTTGATAGGACTTTAGCTTCTCTAGAATAACATTTCGATTATCCCATTTTGAAATATATGCATAGATCATAAGTCTCTCCTTTTTGACAGTTTCATAAAAAACGACTACAATACCTACATGGAGGCATTCTATGAAAAAAATTTTATCGTATTTTTTGATTTTATGCACTACTTTTTCACTATGTGCATGTTCATCCTCAGTAGAAAAGAGCGATGTCATAACCGTCATCAATGCATTTAATAAGACGCTAAAAGCAGATTCTGCAAGCATCAGTGGTACATTTCAGACAAACGAGGATAAGATGAATATAAAACTGGATATTATCCAGAACGGAAACCTGCAGGTTGCTTTTAATATGGGACTAGAAGCAGGAGGAAATACAGCCGATGATTTCCTATCATTCTATATCAAAGATGAAAAGACATATCTATCTTCAATGGGTGTTACATCCCAATCTGTTTTAAAAAACATTGGAATTGATTCAACAAAGAAATTGTCAACGTATAACCCTTTCCTTGATTTTACGGATGATGAAATCGTTTCATTCTTTACTTCGTCCAAAAAGAAGAATGATACAATCACCCTTGAAATGAATGATAAAAGTCTGGCAACACTTCTTGATGCCTTTGGAACCATTTCAATTTCAAAAGGAACCATTGAGGCGATTATAAAGAACGATGTTCTATCCAGCCTAAAGATAACTATCAAGGGATATCAGGCAATGGAAGAAGCATCATCCGATGTTGACATTGTGATTGATGTAAAGATTGAAAATGTAAATGGTCTTAAGGAAATTAAATTTCCAAGTGATTTAGAAAACTTTTAGGCCTACCATATCGTATATAAAAAAACAGATTGCTTTGCGCTAAGCAGTCTGTTTTTTAAAATAATAGTTTAGATAAAAGATCTGTCACAAAGGAAATATATCCATTTCTTAAGAATACAAGTGGTGCAGATATAAATCCAGTCATTAACAATGCAATGAAAATGAAATAGATATACTGGTTTCCTTGAATAACGCGATAATATGTTTCATCTGGTAAGAAAGCTAAGAATATTTTAGATCCATCTAATGGTGGCACCGGAAGCAGGTTGAACACACCAAGCCCAGCTGACATATAGGCTGTTCTTATAATGACATTGTCGATAATAATGCCTACTGTAGTATTTGTAAATCCTGGAATAAAACGGAACATCAGAAATCCAATCAAAAGCACAACAAATGTCAAGATGAAATTTGCTAGTGGTCCTGCAAAACTAGTCCATACAATCCCTAGCTTTCTATCCTTATAATAGCCAGAATCAATCGGAACAGGTTTTCCCCATCCAAATCCAAGGAAAGTAAGGCATAGTATACCTGTCCAGTCAATATGCGCAAAAGGATTCAGGGTTAGCCTTCCTCTTTGCTTTGCGGTAGGATCTCCCATTAGATATGATACAAGGGCATGGGCAAATTCATGAACTGACATAGACAGAATAACCGCTATAAGCTTATAAGGTAAATCCTGAAAGTCAAACATTATACATTAAACCTGAAGTGCATTACATCCCCATCCTGCACAACATATTCCTTTCCTTCTAGACGAAGTCTTCCTGCTTCTTTAATTGCCTGTTCTGATTCCAATTCATCAATATCGGTAAACTTATATACTTCCGCACGAATAAACCCACGTTTGAAATCCGTGTGAATAACACCTGCACAATCAGGAGCTTTCATACCTTTCTTAAATGTCCATGCACGACATTCATCTTCACCAGCTGTAAGGAATGTACAAAGATTCAATACATTGTATGCTCTTTGAATCAATAGATCCAATCCACTATATGGAACACCTAACTCTTCAAGGAAGGCATCCTTCTCTTCCTTATCAAGTCCTGATAATTCTTCTTCCATCTTTGCACAAAGGGCAATAACCTCTGAATTTTCATTCTTGGCAAATTCTTTTACACTCTGATAATACGCATTCGATTCAGGATCCATAACACCTTCTTCATCCAGATTTGAAACATAGATCACTGGCTTATAGCTTAATAGGTTATATCCTTTTAAAAGAATGGCTTCATCTTCACTGACTTCCAGGGCGCGTGCTGGTATTCCCGCTTCCAAGGCAGGCTGTAGACGTTCTAATAGATTCAATTCCATCAAAGCATCCTTTTCCTTATTTGTCTTTGCCTTACGTTCAATCTTGCTTCTTCTATTTTCAACTGTCTGTAAATCAGCCATGATTAACTCAAGGTTAATAATTTCAATATCACGAAGTGGGTCGACTGTATTTTCCACATGGGTAATATTTGGGTCATCAAAACAGCGAACAACATGACAAATCGCATCTGTTAAACGAATATTAGATAAGAACTGGTTTCCAAGTCCTTCTCCCTTGCTGGCTCCTTTCACAAGACCGGCAATATCCGTAAATTCAAATGTTGTATAGATTGTCTTTTTCGGATGAAATAGTTCCACCAATCGATCAATTCTTCGGTCGGGTACTTCTACTACCCCTACATTTGGCTGAATGGTCGCAAACGGATAGTTAGCAGCTTCAACCTGGCTCTTTGTGATTGCGTTAAACAATGTGGATTTCCCTACATTTGGTAATCCAACAATTCCTGCAGTTAATGGCATAATTCCCTCCTATTGTGCTTTTTCTACAACTTTTTTTAATTTTTTATCAAATTTCTGACGTGGCATGAGAACACTTGCTCCACATCCTAAACACTTGATTCGAATATCAGCTCCCATTCGAATAATCTTCCATTGTTTAGATAGATGACATGGATGTTCCTTTTTCATTTCGATAATATCATTTAAATCATATTCTTTTTCATTCATAGTTAAGCTCTTCTTTCATAAGCCTCTAATGTGTTGGCTAGCAGCATGCATACTGTCATTGGTCCAACCCCTTTAGGTACTGGCGAAATGGCACTTACTATATCCTTTACGTCTTCAAAATCAACATCTCCGCAAAGTTTGCCATTTTCCATACGATTAATACCAACATCAATGACAACGGCACCTGGTTTCACCCATTCTCTATTGATATATTTTTCTTTTCCGATAGCAGCAACCAACACATCCGCTTCCTTGCATACAGATGCTGCATCCGCTGTTCTTGAATGAACCATTGTAACAGTTGCGTTCATCTTTTGAAGAAGCAATGAAATTGGCTTTCCTACTAGATTTGAACGTCCTACAACAGCCGCTCTTTTCCCACTCAAATCATAGATTCCGATGGAATTCAACATCGCAACGATTCCTTTTGGCGTACAAGGCACAAATCCTTTTCTGCCTGTCAATAAGCATCCTGCATTATATGGATGCAATCCATCCACATCTTTTTCAGGACTGATCTTTTCGATTGTCTTGATTTCACTTAAATGTTTTGGCAAAGGAAGCTGTACTAGAATTCCATCAACACCATCATCCTTATTCTGTTCTTCAACTACTTTTTCCAGTTCTTCCTGAGTGATGGACCCATCTAAACGAATGGTTCTATGCTCCATTCCAATAGACACACAAGCTTTTTCCTTTGAAGCAACATATGTCTTGCTGGCAGGATTATCCCCAACAAGAATTACCGTTAATAAAGGTCTTCGTTTTCCTGAAAAGACAAGTTCGTCAATTTTTACTTTCATCTCTTCTCTAAGTTTTGCACTTAATTCATTCCCTAAGATTAATTCCATACTTAAAATAACTCCTTTGAATCAAGAATAATAGTAACTGGACCATCATTCAATAATTCTATTTTCATATCCGCACCAAATTCACCTGTCTTTGTAGGTACAAGTGTATTCATATATTCATTGAAATAATCATACAATGGAATCGCTACATCTGGCTTTGCTGCATCAATAAAGCTAGGGCGATTCCCTTTTCTGCTGTTTGCATATAAGGTAAACTGAGAAATCGATAGAATAGAACCTTTTATATCTGCTATCGACAAGTTCATTTTACCATTTTCATCTTCAAATACACGAAGTTTGCTTATTTTATTTGCCATTTTCTCAACGACTTCTTTTGTATCACTATTATCAAAACCAACCAATGCCATATATCCATCTTCAATGGATGATACCTTTACACCATCGATTGTACAGCTTGACCATTTTACTCTTTGTAAGATTACTCGCATAGTTTTATCTCCTAACGTAATACCCATTATAAAAGAAAACACCCCTTTATTAAAGGGATGTTTTCATTATTTTAATGTAAATGATGTACTGATCAAATTCATGGAATTGCATCCTACAAATACTTTGAAATCACCTGGTTCACTTTCATATTTCATGCTGCGCGTATAGAATCGAAGCATTTCTTCTGTAATTTCAAAGGATACATTTACGGTTTCATGCGGTTGTAATTGCACTTTCTTAAATCCTTTTAATTCAAGAATAGGACGTACAACACTACCTACAAGATCACGGATGTATAACTGTACAGTTTCAATTCCAGCAACATCGCTTTCATTTGTGACATCAACGGATACATGAATTGTTGAATCTTTTGACATTTTATCTGTATCCAATACCAGATTCGAATATCTTGCTTTATGGTAGGATAATCCATATCCAAATGGGAATAGTGCTTCATTTGGTACATCCAGATAATGTGTTACAAAGCGGGTATTATGTACACTATCCGGACTGGATGGACGTCCCGTCGAATACTGCGAATAATATAAAGGACATTGACCTACATTGTGAGGGAAAGATACACTTAAACGTCCTGAAGGGTTATAATCGCCAAATAAGACATTGCAGATAGACTTGCCACCGGCTGTTCCTGGATACCATGCTTCTAAAATCGCATCCGCATCTTCTAAGATATCTGTCAATGCCAGAGGTCGTCCATTGAACAATACAACAACAACTTCTGTTCCTGTTGCCTTTACTTTTCTGATTAATTGCTTCTGCGGTTCTGGTAAAGTAATATCCGTTCTAGCTCCACCTTCTCCACTTTGAAGGATGTGTTCTCCCATTGCCATGATAACGACATCGCTATTCTTTGCGATTTCAAGCGCTTTCGCTTCATCTTCAGCAAGTTCATCACCTGTTTTAATAACACCAGCTAAAGATGGAATGTTTCCAAATCCACCTAGACAGGATGTATCATCCAGTACATTACATCCTGCACTATATTCAACCGTTCCTAATACATCTTCCAATGCTTTTTTAACTGTAATTGTATATTTGCGATCGCCATGCAATGCCCACATACCAAAGATACCTGGATTATCTGCATATGGTCCAATCAACCCAATTTTTTGTCCTGTTTTCTTTAGAGGCAATACATCGTTATCGTTTTTTAATAAAACCAACGCCTCATTGCATGTCTTGTTTGCCTGTTCAATAAATTCAGGCTTACAACATGTCTGTTCACAGAGTTTGGCATCACATCCAAAATATGGATCTTCAAATAGACCAAGTTTATTTTTTAATTTTAAGATACGCCAGCATGATTCATTAATTAAATCTTCTGAGATTTCGCCATTTTCAATCAATGGCTGTAGATGATTGGAGTAACAGTTTGTCTTCATATCGATATCGACGGTTGCTTGAATGGCAAGCTTGCTAGCTTCATATTTGTCTTTAGCTACACCATGCCCAATCAATTCCTGAATGGCAGCATAATCGGTAATGATAACACCATCAAAACCCCATTCCTTACGTAATACATCATCCATCAGCCATTTGTTGCCTGTTGCCGGCATCATATCTACAGTATTAAAAGATGTCATTACCATTTCACATCCTGCATCAACTGCAGCTTTATATGGAGGAAGATATTCCTGTCTAAAGCGGCGCTCTGACATATCTACTGTATTGTATTCTCTTCCGGCTTCAACAGCACCGTATCCTGCATAGTGTTTTACACACGAGGCGATGCTCTTTCCTTTTTCCCAATTATTCTGGAATCCTTCTACCATTGCCTTAGCAAAGCAGGATGACAGATATGGATCTTCACCTGGCATTTCCAGACAGCGGCCCCATCTTGCATCACGGACAATATCGACAGCTGGTGAAAAGGTCACCATGCCACCATCCGTTACCGCTTCTTCGGCAATAATTTTATAATCCTCACGGATTAAATCTGGATTCCATGTAGCACCCAATCCCATTGGAATTGGAAATACCGTCTTATATCCATAAATGATATCAGACATGAAAAGTAGCGGAATCTTTAATCGGCTTCGCTGTAAATACTGATCCTGTACTTTATGAACCGTATCAGCACCAATGACATTCAATACACTTCCACAGTTATCCACAACTTCCTGGGTGATTCCCAATTTTTCCTGTGGCCCTGTTGATAGATCGCCTGTATTAAAGACATCTCCAGATAACTGAACTAACTGTCCAATCTTTTCCTGCAATGTCATCTGATCCATTAATTCTCTTAGCTTTGCTTCCTGCATACCTAAACACTCCTTTTTGTTCCAGCATATGCATCCGTTCTTGGTATCCAGTCCATAAAACGTTCTACTTCTAAATTCCAGAAGCGCCATTCATGCTGATAGCCATCAACAAACTCATATGTACAATCCAATTTGTTTTCCTTTATGAATTCAACAAATTTTTTATTTGGTTCAATTAGGAAATCATCATTTCCGCATGCGATATACAGTGGTGGAATCTTCTTTCTTTCTTTGATATCCTTTTCAATTAGTTCGGATGGAATTGGACTATTATTTCCTGCAGCCCCTTCAACAGCCCCTGATAAAGAACCAATCGCTGCATACATATCCGGATTGGACAATCCATGAAGTAAAGATCCATATCCTCCCATAGATAGCCCACAGATATAGCAATCTTCTTTTCGCGTGGATACATGGAATGTATTCTCTATAAAACATGGAAGTTCTTCTGATAAGAAAGTAAAATAATTGTCTTCCTTGCCATGATCCCAATAGAACTTATTCTCGGCACTGATCATGACAACACAGATCTGTCTTTCTTCTGCAAAAAGTTCTACCATGCTGTATCCATTCCATGTTGCGTGGTTATTGGCATATCCATGAAGAAGGTATAATACCGGATATGGCTCATGTTCATGCGTCAATTCTTCTTTTTTCTTTAAAATGAAATCAGGACATGTCACAGAAGGAATTACCACTGTGATGTCCACGGCTCTATGTAACGTATAGCTAATAAAATTACAAGTGATTTTAGCCATATTCTTCTCCTCTATATAAGGGAAACAAGCTATCTACATAGCTTGTTTCCAAATTATTATTTATTTACCTGCTGATATTTCTGAACTGTACATGGATCGATAAAGTCATATGTCTTTCCATCTACTGGTTCTGTGATAAT
>JABUSD010000373.1 GCA_021442845.1 Holdemanella sp. | reverse complement strand
GAAAGAAATATAAGAACTGCCATGAGCAATGGGATGCAACAATTGGTGTTTTGAAACTGCAGGGAAAAATCGTTCCTGGGCATAACCTGATCAAGAACCAGGAAGATATCAAATGGATAAAAAAGGCAGCCAAAATCAACAATGAAGTATTAGATCTTGTTGGTGAGAAAATCCATGAGGGAATGTCTACGGAAGAAATTGACAAACTGGTTTATGACTATACTGTATCTCATGGTGGAATTCCAGCCTGCTTAGGGTATGAAGGATTTCCAAAGAGCTGTTGTACATCAATCAATGATGAAGTATGTCATGGTATCCCAGATGAAACAATCATTCTGCAGGAGGGGGATATCGTGAATGTAGATTGCACAACAATTGTGCATGGACACTATGCGGATGCATCCAGAATGTTCTGCATTGGAACTGTATCAGCAGAAGCAAAAAAACTGGTAGATGTCACAAAAGAATGTTTAGAAGCTGGAATCAAGGCAGTACGCCCCTGGGGACATTTTGGTGATATTGGGGCTGCTATCCAGGAAGTTGCTCATCAGCATGGATATAGTGTTGTAACAGATTTTTGTGGGCATGGTGTAGGAAATGCATTCCATGAAAATCCATATGTACACCATGTCGGAATTCGTGATACAGGAATGGTCATTGCACCGGGTATGGTTTTTACAATTGAACCAATGATCAATGAAGGGAAACGCGATTTATTCATTGATGCAGATAATGGATGGACAGCGTATACCGAAGATGGATTATTAAGTGCACAATGGGAACATACGCTTCTGGTTACAGAAAAAGGTGTAGAAATCTTAGCTTATTAAAACGCAGCAATGCGTTTTTTTGTATTTATTGGACAAAATTGGTCTAAACTTGATTTTATATGGGTATTTAGGATAGAATATACGGGTATTGAAAGGAAGGTATTTCAAATATGGAAAAATGGACACAGGAACAATATGCAACTCGTCTTCAGGAAATGAAGCAGGAAGCACATGATAAGATGTGGTTATATATCGAAATCAACGCAAGAGATTTCGTGGAAGAATGTGAACCAGGAGTAAAGAATATCACGGTATGCTGCAAAGCTATGTTAGATGCGATGCTTGAAGGTGATGGATTCATCGTGGAGCCAAAGGTGCGCACTAAAGTTGCAGGAACATTAACGATTCGCTATTATGTAGATAACTTACATCCATCTCGTAGAAAATATATAGAGGTTATGGGAGTAACATTTTAAAAGGCATCACAGATGCCTTTTTAATTTCTTACAGATAGAATACGTTTAAAGATAGGATAAGCAGCCATTGCGACAACAATACTAAGAATTCCTTGCATGATATTTCCGGGTATACTGCTTATCGCGATTAGAACGCTTCCTTTTAGATACCATTTCGCAAAGAAGTAGCCAATAACCATTAGGATGATACCAATCACATAGGATAGAAAGCGAAGCTTTTTTGATCCTTTATGAATCATATAGGAAATCACAAAACCTTCTAATCCTTTGATAATCAACGTAAATATAAAATAATAGGCATAGCCACCTGCTACATCTGCCAATGCACTTCCTAAGCCCCCAATCACAAAAGAGAGGAATGGATTTAAAAAACTGGCAAACAACAATATAAAGCCATCACCTAGATTGTAATACCCATCCAATCCATTTGGTACATGAATGAATAAAGTTGAAACAAACACAATCGCAATTCCCAATCCAGTAATTACGATATCCTTTGTTGAATATTCCTTGTTCATATTCAATACTATATCAAACAACTGTCTTCTATAAAATATACAAAAAATAATATAAAATAAAGGACAGATAATGAGATATCTTTTATGTTTTTATAGGATATATAAAGATGGTATGAAATGTCTATGAAAAAGGTATACAATTTATATATAAAAAAGAGGGACAGTTATGAAAAAATATGAAATTGTCTATGAAAAAATAAAGGCAGATATTTTAAACGGATATTTACATAAGGATGAAAAGATTCCCAGCATACGCCAAAGCTGTAATCTTTTCCATATGTCACAGACAACGATAGAAAAAGCATATGACAAATTGGTGTTGGATGGATATATCAAAAGTCTTCCCCAGATAGGTTATATTGTTAAGTTCACAAGAGAACAGATTCGCCTTCATAGGGAAATAGAAAAAGTCCAGAATGAAGAAAAAGAAGATGTATATACCTATGATTTCCGTATTAAAAGTGTATCCAAGGATAGTTTTGAAATGGATACATGGAAACGATATTTAAAGGAAGTCATGAACAACAAAGAGAGTATGTCTATGTATGGAATGGCACAGGGAGAACCGGAACTTAGACAGGTGTTATCTCGATATGCCTATAAAAATAGAGGGATATTAAGTCATCCTGATCAGATGTTAGTAGGATCCAACTATCAATCATTGTTGTTTATACTTTGTGGAATGATGGATAAGAATCTTATAGTAGGAATGGAAGAAGATGCACCTTTACAGACAAAACGTGTATTTGAGGCCTATGGATTTAAAATTATTTTTCTATCTAGATTCAACTTTATGGAAGATTTAAAGAACAATTCCATCGATATACTCTATATCACACCTGCCTGTTTTGGAAATCATAAGGAGCCAATCTCATCCAGAATAGCGGATGAACTACTTGTATATAGTGCCAGCCAGAATATTTTGATTGTTGAAGATGATTATAATGGAGAACTTACCTATCGTTCATCTTCCAGACAGGCATTACATAGTCTTTCAATTGATGATAATGTCATCTATCTGGGCTCATTTTCACGACTTTTGATACCTTCCTTTCGTATCAGCTATATGATTCTAAATGAGAAGTATACAAATATATATAAAGCGCAGGAAGCTATGTATGGTCCCACAGCTTCTAAGATTGAACAGCTTGCCTTTGTTCGCTATATTCAGAATGGATATCTGGATAAGCATTTAAGAAAACTAAAAAAGGAATATAAGGAAAAGAGTGAATATATGGAATATCTATTGAAAAAATATACAAAGATTCCATTCTATTTAAATGAAGCTTATATGTCCTATTTCAATGAAGATCTTTGTGTAAAGGATCTGAAATTGAAATGTGAAGAAAAGAATATAGGAATTACATATAGCAACAAAGGAATAGAGATTGGCTTTGCCAATATTTCTATGAAGGATATGGAACAAGGGATTGTACAATTGATAGAAATAATAGAAGGAGTTCAGTGAACTCCTTTTATAAGTAGAATAATGATTTAAGGTGGAAGGAATAGATGCAAGTATCAATGGATGCATCTGGATACATCTTTTCTAGAGATTTTTTATACATTTCCAGTTGAAGATGATATTTTACTTTTAATTCCGTTGTATTCTGTGCTGTATCGGTTTTGAAATCGAGGATTGTGATGTGATTTCCATCATATACAACTAAATCCATGAATCCATGGGCAATCTGGTTATCCTGCCTTGAAATATAGCTAAGTTCAAATTTATGTGTGGATTCCATAAAATGTTTATATACATCACAATCATTTAATGACATGAACTGGTCCATATCGACAGGGCGCATTGTATATCCATAAGATTGTGCAAAGTCTTCAACTTCCTTTTTGTCATAAGGATATGATAATTGACCTGCCATTTCATGAAATAATGTACCTCGATTGGAAGCAGCAAGGTCTTGTAAGGATAGAGTATCCCATACATATCTTCGTTTTGCAGCGGATGCAGTTACATTGTCGATGACTTCAACTTCCTTTTGGTAAGGATGAATTACAGGAAG
Source organism: Holdemanella sp. (assembly GCA_021442845.1). Classification (GTDB taxonomy): domain Bacteria; phylum Bacillota_I; class Bacilli_A; order Erysipelotrichales; family Erysipelotrichaceae; genus Floccifex. The sequence continues at coordinate 15,425 of JABUSD010000373.1, read as the reverse complement.
GAACGATTTGATTTTGATTGAATCAGGTCTTTTGCATAGTTCCTCCTGCTTATCAAATACAATCATAGAACGATCATCATAATAGGCATTCAATAGCCATCCAGTATATCCATTTTTTGACAATAGTGTAAATGTGGATAATGGATAGGAATAATCCTTCATTGATGAAATCGTATCGACAATAATCAACTCTTTTTCAGGGCGTGTAGTGGATACATAGAATACACGCATTTCCTCTTTCATTTCATCGTGGTAAATTTTAGATGAAAACGCAATCTGCGACAGCGATTTACGCTTAAAGCGTCTTGTCTTATCTATAGTACCAAATGAGATTCCCAAATCTGCATCTACAACAACAGCATTGGATGCGTTCATATCTTTAAATTTATCTTTTGATAGGACATATACAACAGGGAACTGCAATCCTTTTGAGTGGTGCATTGTCTTAATCTTTACCACATTTGCTTCTTTTCCATATGGGTAGGCATCCGATAATGAATCCAATGAGGATGCCTGCTGGATTTCATTGACAAAGTCTCTTAAATTAGCCTGATATTTATATTTTGATGCCTTTTCTAAAAAGGAATCCAGATTTGTCTTATCTTGTGATGTTGTATGGAAAAAATAAAAATCATTTAAACTGTATAGATAACGAACCATATCAACAATAGAACAATTCACCATATTTTTTACTTTATTGAATTCTTCCATGTAGGATTCTTTTTTAATCTGATCATATAGACTTACATATTTTCCTTTGTCAAGGCAGGATGCTGCAATCTGTGCAGGTGTTACATTGAATAATGGTGAGCAAAGAGAAGCCATTAAGGAAATATCATCTTCGCTGTTTTGCAACGCACTTAATGTAGACACGATAATCTGGATGGCAGAATTTGTATAGAATCCATGATCAATTTCTGCAAGGCAAGGAATTCCATAGGCTTCCAGTGTTTCTTTTATTGCTTCCTGAGGAGTATGATTTCTTGTCAGAATGCATAGATCCTTATATTCAAATCCACTCTTGATATGTTTTAGAATGTCCTGGGCAATCATATCATAACAATTCCGTTTATGAAGCGGATTAGCAGATGTTTTGTTAAAACCAGGGTTTTTATCACACCATTCCTGAATATCCGTATAGAGGAAACGAACAGGATATTGTTTATCTGTTGATTGCCTTTCAAGACCAAGTCTAGCGACATCCTTTTCTGTGAATGCATTTCCAAATAGTTTTGTATTCATAATACGGTTATAGAAATCGTTGTTGAATTCTACAACTGTCTTATTGGAACGATAGTTTTCATCCAGTACCAGTGTGGTAGAGCAAGGATCTTTTCTTTGCATATGCCCTAACATGATGGATGGGTTTGCCTGTCTAAATCCATAGATGGATTGTTTGATATCGCCAACTCTAAATACATTATCTTCTCTGGCAAAACAGTGAATGATACTTTCCTGCAATTCATTGGTATCCTGAAATTCATCCACAAGGATCATTTCATATTTTGCCTTCATTTCTTCCGCAATCATTGGATTCTGTAGCAGCTTATGAGCAAAGTGTTCCATATCAGAGTAATCGATTATTTCTTCTTCCAGTTTTAGTTCAGAAAATCTTTTCTTTGTATTTAATACTATTTCTACATATACTTTAACTAAATCCGCATTGTTCTTATAATCTTCCAGATACAGTTCTTCATCAAAAAGACATCTCATAATTTCGCATTCTATATTTTTATAGGTATTCTCAAGTTTTGTATCACTCTTTTTTAACCTAACTGTATTGTTCATATAGACAATAAAGTGCTTTTGGAATGATGGATAGTCATTGTTCTCTATTTCATGATAAGCCGATAAAAGATATTCCTTCTTTGTTTCTAAATCTTTATTTGTACCCATTTCATCTATATATAAATCAAGAATCTCTAACATAGCTTCAACATTTTCTTTGAAATATTGACAGAAATACATATAAATAGAATCGGGTACCGTTTCTGTAATCTGATTACGCATCCATTTTTCAGGATCTGGCTTTGACCATGCGACATCAATGCATTTAGAGATGGATTTTTGAATATCACTTTCATTTTTACCCATTGACTGGAAATATAAGTTTAACTTAGAGTATTCAACCGGATCTAGCTCTTCCAAAGTTTCTTTATAGGCTTGGTTGAATAAAGAATCAAGTAAAGCTTTATCCCCTACGGTATTAGACATAGTCAATGAAATTGGAATCTTATAATAATAGTTTTTGACAACAGATAAGCAGAAACTATCGATTGTACAGATACTAGCTGTTTCCAATAGTGCTAACTGGTTGCGAATGTAGGCATCCTGTTCTACTTCCTGTAGTGATTTCATCAATCTGGATTTCATTTCATTGGCAGCATCATCTGTAAATGTCATCGCAAGGATGTTGTCGATAGAAATTCGATCATCGATAACCAATCGACACAATCTCTCTACAAGAACGCTTGTCTTACCAGAACCGGCACTGGCACAGACTAATACATTCTTGTTTCGGATGTTGATGGCTTGTTGTTGTACTTTTGAAAAAGGCATTAGTCTTCCTCCTTTGCGAGTCTGGATTTTTTCTGAATCTCTTGTCTTGCATTGCGACAAATCGGTCTATAAGCACAATAATCGCAAGCACCTTCTGTATAGTGTGGCTTGATATCTCCTTCCTTTAATTCAGAGATGATATCTTCAATAATATATTTCCACTTTTCCTTCATCTCAGGAAAGGATGGCGTATTTGTAGCTGTGGATAAAATGGATTTTTCATCACAATATGTACTCATATCCTGTAAAGCCCACCCTTTCAATTTCTTTGAATGTGTAAAAGCTTCTTTAGATACAATAATTTTTTCAGCTCCAGGAATCTTTTTTCGATAGTTTCCGGTATAGGCTTCCTGCTTGATAGGTGTTGTTCTTAAAGAGATATAGAACTGACCAACAGGAAGCAGTTTTGAATATTCCTCATAAGCGATGGTATAGGTAGCTAGCTGCAAACTGACTCCTGATTCGAAATCATCAATCTTTAAATCTTTGTCAGAAGTCTTATAGTCAAATACGCAGAAGGATGTGTTTGATACATCGACTCTATCGATATAGCCATACAATGTAATGGAACACTCAGCACCTTCCCAGTTTAAAGTATATTTATATTCTCTATCCTCTGTGTGCATATGCCAGTTTTCTTCAAAGTACTGAAGCTGTTCTAATATTAAAGATATTTTTGAGATATATTCCAGTTTAGTAGCTTCCAGCCATGCCTTTTTGTTTGGGAATATAACTTTGGCAAATTCAAATTCCTTGTTGACAATGGGTTCAATCTCTTCTTTTGATACTGATGCATAGTCTTTTTTGTAAGTGCTGGATAATACTTCCAGAATATGGTGAAGAATGGTACCGCGTACTCGTACATCTTCCCACTGTTTAAACTCCTGTAAGTGAAGACCATAACGGATAAAGTGTTGAAGCGGACATCTTGTATAGGATTCTAATCGGGATACGGATCCTACAAATGCGTTGTCTTTGAAAAATAACGAACTAGCAAATTCCTTTCCTAAATCAAATGCAGGCGATTCAAAAACAGAGTAATCTTCTACTGGTATAAAAGTAGCCTTCGTATTCATAAAAGTATCCATTTCCAAAGCAGAGATATAGCTCTTTCCTTCAAAGTTAGACTGAGGATATAGGACATAAAGCTCTTCACATTGCGATAAACATGTAAAAATCTGTTCTCTTTGTCTGTTTAATCGATCCTGCAAGGAAGGAAGATCGGTACATTTCATATAAGTCTCGTCAAATAAGCCAGTCTTTAATTGTAAAGAAGGGAATTGTTTATTATGGGCGCTTAATAAGAAGACAATTTTCCTTAGCGGTGTAATATCTTTTCTTTTTCCAATCAATACACCTTTATATTCCATAGGACCTGAAATGCTCTTCATATGATTGATAGCTTCCATTAACAAATACACATCTTCTTCACTGTTTATATATGGAAGTGATTCTCTAACGGAGTCGTAGATACAGGATGCTATCTTATAATCTTCCTTTGTCAGATATTTATGAACATCTGATAATATTTTTAGGGATGTTTCAATGTCAGGATAGTAAAGATTCATTAAATCTTCATGTTTTTCTGTAAATTGATTATATGCATTCTGGATTCGCTGATAAGATGCATATTCATTTTCTTCAATCAGGGAATTCTCTTTATATTCCATTGTTAATGGTGTATCTTCTGGAAACAACTGCAGATACTTTAATACAGCTTCCTCTTTTGGGTAACACGTCTTAATAAGGGCAATCAATGTTTTTCTTGTTTTAAGGACAGCCCAATTTAATATAGAAATATATTGAGCCTGTAGATTTGATACAGTATCGTTCTGTAAAAATGTATAAGGAATCTGATAGAAATCGAAGAAATGTGCAATCATCTGGAAATCGACTTCTTCATTGGCTGCTACAAATACATCTTTGGCATCATATCCTTTTTCAATAATTGTCTTTGCGACAAGTTCTGCCTGTTTTTTAATGTTAGAACAAGTCCAGTAGTGTTTCTTACACTCGATATCGTTCTCTAGCCAATGAGCACCATTCTTTAAAAGGAAATCGATCCAGAAGAAATCCAGATCAGCATATTCCTTTCTTAATATATATATATTATTAAAATCATACGTTTCATCGATAAAGGAAGTAATCTGATCTTCATTTATAGAAACAGGATAAATAAGGTTGATAGCTTCTTTTAAATCCTTCTGCTTTGCACTTTGAACAGGCAATCTTTCTACATTGTAATTATAGGTTTTAATCATCTTCACAAAATCAAAACATGCCTTTAAAAAATCAAAGGAATCTCTGGATTCATAAAAGCTGTTTTCTTTGTCTAAAGCACTTAATGCATCTTTATACTGGTATAAAACTTCAAGCTCTTCTTTCTGCAAGCCTTTGAAAAAACGCTTGATAAAGGAGTTCATCGCATAGACTTCAATGTTGATGCAGTCTCCTTTCTGGGAAAGAATTTCATTATAAATGCCTGTATGCATATTGGCAGGCGCAAGGATTATCATATCTTCTTTAAATTCCATAAATATCACCGTTTTCATTATATCACTGTAATGGCATTATTCATGTCACATACGCAATAACATTTAGTTTAATTTATTAAACAATTTGTTGAATATAGTGTTATTTTCTGTATAATAGGAATGTGTTTTCTTAATTAAACGGAAAGTTTAAAATAGTGAAATGGGGGTGATTGTATGAAGATTGGAAACAGGATTAAGGAATTACGTTTAAAGAACAATCTGACACTCGAAGAACTGGCTTCAAGATCCGAGTTGACCAAAGGGTTTCTTTCCCAGCTGGAAAGAGATTTAACCAGTCCCAATATATCTACCTTAGAAGATATATTAGAAGCGCTTGGTACCAATCTATCCGAATTTTTCCAATCGGAACCAGAAGAAAAGATTGTCTTCAAGGCAAGTGACTTCTTTGAGAATGAACAGGAAAGCTACAAAGTGGAATGGATTGTCCCAAATGCACAGAAAAATAAAATGGAACCTATCCTTTTGACACTATATTCGGGAATGGATTCCAAGGAGTTGAGTGGCCATACAGGTGATGAGTTTGGTTATGTGCTAAGGGGAAGCATAGAGCTTGTAATAGGCAATAAGAAATATAAGGTTAAGGCAAAGGAAACATTCTATTTATCTGGACCAGAGTCGCATTATATCCACAACAGTGGAAATAGCGATGCAAAAGTGCTGTGGATAACGACACCACCACTTTTCTAGAAATAAAGAGGGAAAATGAATATGAACAATGAAAAGAATAAAATAATTGAATTTAAGAATATCACAAAGAGTTTTGAAGATCAGGTTGTATTAAAAGGAATTAATCTTGATATATATGAAAATGAGTTTGTTACGCTATTAGGACCTAGTGGATGTGGAAAGACAACGCTGCTTCGTATTTTAGGAGGCTTTCTAGAACCATCAAATGGACAGGTTATCTTTAATGGAGAAGACATCGCAAAACTTCCTCCATATAAAAGAGAGTTGAATACGGTATTTCAGAAATATGCATTATTTCCGCATATGAATGTATATGACAATATTGCCTTTGGATTAAAAATTAAAAAAGTTCCAAGAGATCTGATTGATCAGAAAGTTATGAAGATGCTGAAGCTGATTGGACTTGAAGGCTATGAAAAGAAGAATGTCACTTTGATGTCAGGTGGGCAGCAGCAGCGTGTTGCGATTGCTCGTGCCCTTGTCAATGAACCGCTGGTTTTGTTATTGGATGAACCTTTAAGTGCGTTAGATAAGAATCTTCGTAAGGAAATGCAGTATGAATTAAAGCGAATCCAGCAGGAAGTAGGAATTACTTTCATCTTTGTTACTCATGATCAGGAAGAGGCTTTGACTATGTCAGATAAGATTGTTGTTATGAATGAAGGTGAAATCGAACAGGTAGGAACACCGGAAGACATTTATAACGAACCTGCAAACCGTTATGTAGCCAAGTTTATCGGAGAATCAAATATTGTTGAAGGAATCATGAAAGACGATTATCTAGTTCACTTTGATGACATTGATTTTGAGTGCGTGGATCACGGATTTAAGAAAAATGAACCAGTGGATGTCATTATCCGTCCTGAGGATATCGATATAGTTCCTGTAGAAATGGGTAAATTAACAGGAACCGTTGAAAGTGTTCTTTTTAAAGGGGTTCACTATGAAATTATGGTTGAAACAGTACCAGGTACACATGTGACGGTAAATATGCATGTACAGGAAGAACGCAACGTGACAAGTACAAGCGGTACAGAAAAGATTTCTGCCAATGATTTCTATCTGGATATTGATGATATGAAGAATATTGACGATAAGGAGATTATTGCGCGTGCAGATGCACAGGCATGGAATTCACAGACGGATGAAAGTTTTTCAGTAAAGGTGGAAACAAATCTTAAAGAAGAAATCGGTGAATATGAAGCTACCTATTCATCACAGAATATTTCTGTAACACGCAAAATCTGGGTTGTTGATCAGGGTGTTACTGAAAACAAGAAGAAAAATGAAGCGATATCAGCCTTCTCATTCTTTAAGACAGTAGATGAAATCAAGGAAGCAATGGCATTGGATACAGATATCAAAGTATGGGCAAACGCACAAGGCTGGAAATTAAACGATGAAAATGAATCGCTGGATATCTATGTTGATTATGATTTTGATCCAGAACATATCAAACCAGGTATCTATAAGGTTACATTCTGGACAACGGGACGTGAATTCAAAATTCATACAACAAAATTTGTAGAAGAAGGTAAAGAAGTCGGACTTACTTTCTCTAAAGAAGATATTCATGTCATGGAGAAGATGGGATTCTAATGAAAAAGTTTTCTCAGCTTGCTTACCCTTATATTATCTGGAGTATATTGATGCTGCTTCTTCCGATGCTGCTGATCGCATTTTATTCGTTGATCAAGCAGGGAAATGGTATCGTACCTTTTACTGTTACTCTAGAATATTATAAGAAATTCTTTACTGACAAGGACTTCTTAATCGTATTGTATAGATCACTTGTCATTGCGTTTAAGACAACCGGAATCTGTCTTTTGATTGGATATCCTATTGCATATTTCATCTCTCACTGTGATGAAAAATACCAGGGAGCATTGATTCTTTTGATTACACTTCCAACATGGATCAATATGCTTGTTCGTACATATGCATGGATTGGTATCCTGACAAAGGGAGGACTTGTTTCAACAATTCTAGGATTCTTTGGATTCAAGAATGTAGAGCTTCTATATACAGAAGCCGCTGTATTGATTGGTATGGTATATAACTTCTTGCCATTCATGATTCTTCAGATTAATACATCGCTATCAAAGATGGATAAGTCATTGATTGAAGCAGCGGATGATTTAGGGGCTAATAAAGTTCAGACATTCTTAAGAGTTACATTCCCACTTTCATTACCAGGTATTGTCAGTGGTATTACGCTTGTATTCTTGCCAGCGGTAAGTTCTTTCTTCATTCCTAAATTGTTGGGAGGAGGAGAATTCTTCCTGATTGGTAACGTAATTGAAAATCAGTTCATCACAGTTGGTGAATGGAACTTCGGATCAGCAATCTCTATTATTATGGCTGTCATCATGATGTGCTTAATGATGCTTGTTCGTAAAATTGAAGGGCGAACTGCCACTGGAGAGGACGAATAGGTATGAAAAAGGAAAAGAGATATTTTGGGAAAACCTTAATGGTTTTAGCGACGATTTTCTTCTATCTTCCAATTGTGTTTATGATGGTATTCTCATTCAATGAATCAAAATCATTGACACATTTTACAGGTTTTTCGCTTCGCTGGTATGAATCGATGCTGAAATCACATGATATGATGGAATCGTTATATGTTACGGTTGCGATTGCTGTTTTAGCTACAATCATTTCGACTGTGATTGGAACAATTACCGCTATTGGATTATCCAGTTCAAAGAAAATTATTCGCAAGGCAATTACGCAGATTAATGATTTCCCTTTGATGAATCCAGATATTGTAACAGCCATTGGACTGATGCTGCTGTTCATCACATTAAGAGTGGAAAAGGGATTTATCACTATGTTGCTGGCACATATTGCCTTCTGTATCCCTTATGTGATCCTGAGTGTAAATCCAAAACTTCGTTCATTGGATCCAAACTTATCGGATGCTGCCATGGATTTAGGAGCAACACCAACACAGGCATTAATCAAGGTAATCATCCCTCAGATTATGCCAGGGGTTATATCAGGTGCCTTGATTGCGTTTACTATGTCATTTGATGACTTCATTATTTCCTACTTCGCAACAGGTGGTGGTGTCAAGAACTTGAGTATTATGGTTTATACAATGTCAAAGCGTGTAAATCCAAGTATTAATGCCATTTCAACACTTGTGGTTGTATTGATTACAGGTGTGTTGTTAATTGTGAATCTAAAACCTTTATGGAAAGAGAAAAAACCTAAAAAGAAAGGCTCTGGAAAAGGAAAACTTATTATCGCAGCTATTGTTGCCCTTGCGATTGGTGGTACGGTTCTATTTAATGCAGCCGGTAACCGTAAAAAATATGAAGGCCAGACGCTTCATATCTATAACTGGGGCGAATATACAGGAGAAAATATTATCCAGAATTTTGAGGAATATACGGGAGCAAAGGTTATTATGGATAACTTTGATTCCAATGAACAGATGTATATCAAGGTAGCCAATGGGGAAGCCTATGACATTCTCGTTCCTAGTGATTATATGATTCAGCGTTTAATTGAAGAAGATATGTTACAGAAGCTGGATCAGTCAAAGGTCAAGGAAACGTTTAATCTAATTGATTCTGCTACATTGGATTTAGCCTATGATCCGGGCAATCTATATTCTGTTCCTTATTTCTGGGGATCGGTTGGTATTGTATATGACAAGAGCAAGGTAACGGTTGAGGAATTGGAAGAAAAAGGATGGTCTATCTTCCTTGATGAAAAATTCAAAGGGGATATTTATCTATATGACTCTGAACGTGATTCCTTTATGATGGCATTAAAAGCACTAGGATATTCAATGAATACAAATAGTGAACAGGAAATTCAGGCAGCATATCAATGGCTTGTACAGTGTGTACAGACGATGGAACCTGAAATTGTAACGGATGAAATCATTGACAATATGGCACAAGCTCGTAAGGCGTTGGGTCTAATCTATTCAGGGGATGCAACCTATGTCATTGCAGAAAATGAGAACATCGGATGGTTTGTCCCAAATGAAGGAACAAACCAGTGGTGTGATGCGATGGTTATTCCTAAGAATGCTGAAAATGTAGATTTAGCTTATGAATTCATAAATTATGCAACGCAATACGATGGTGCTTATGATAATTCAAGTTATGTCGGATATACAGCAGCAAATAAGAAAGTGAAAGATGATTTATATGGAGAAGGTGGAGACTTTGAAGGCATTGATGCCTATATTCCTCGTGCAGGATATCCATTAGATGAAGTATTCTCATATAACGCAAACACAAAGAAACTCATGGCTGATTTATGGTCAAGAGTAAAGATTGTTGCGAGCAACTCATAAAAAAGGCAAATCAATGCCTTTTTCTTTATAAAAGGAGCTAACTATGGATGAAAAGGAATTAATCAAAAAAGGAAGAGATTTCCTTCACTACTATGTTGAAGGAGAGGAAATTGTAACCGACCAGAAATTAAAGAGACAGCAGCCACCGCTTGTAAAAGCGGCAATGCGAAATGAGAGAATTGTTTTACCAAAGAATTTTGAAGATTTAATTATAAATAATGATTTTATGGATGTCATCAATCGAAGAAAGAGCCATAGAGTCTATACCGAACAGAAGCTTTCTTTGTTGCAGCTGTCCTATCTGTTATGGGCTACCCAGGGCGTTAAGGAAATACGTGGTAAAAGCTATGCAACATTAAGAACAGTGCCATCAGGTGGTGCAAGACATGGCTTTGAAACATATCTGATCATACGTTTTGTAGAAGGGTTAGAGTCTGGAAAATATCACTATCTTCCGATGGAACACGCTTTGGAATATCTAGGAAAAGTGGATTCCATTGAAAAGACAATTGGCGATACATTATGTGGTCAGCTATGGGCAAGCAAAGCATCTGTAGTTTTCTATTGGTCATTTGTACCTTATCGATGTGAATGGAGATATGGAACAGGAGCGCATAGGCCAGCTATGATTGATGCAGGTCATATTGGCGAGAACTTATATCTGGCTTGTACGGCATTGGGTTTGGGAACTTGTGCAATAGCCGCCTATGACAATCGTATATGTGATCCCTTGTTTGAACTGGATGGGCAAGAGGAATTCATTGTCTATACATGTCCTGTAGGAACAATCAGTGAAAAGAACAAAGAGGCAGAGAATGCATTTTATGCCTTTGTGAAGGAAGAAGGGTTATAAAAGGGTATGGATTTTATTCCATGCCCTTTTTACTGTAATACACTGCCATTGGCAAGCGTAATCGTATATCCGTTAAAATCGATAGTACCTTTATTGTCTAGTGATGAAATCTTACAGTTTCCGGTAAGTTTCCATGTGCATCCTTTTTCGATTGTCACAACTACGTTGTTGTCAACTGCTTTTCCATTTTCTATGTTGTCTACAATGTTGATCGTACCTGTCAATGTACTTTTTTCAGATAAGGTTAAATTCAATGTTGAAATGGTATCTACGATGGTATCACCAGTCAATTTCTGATTCTGTGCAACAAGACTTACATTGGCACCATTGCTTCCGGCATTCCCCCAGCCATGACTGGCATTATTACCGGTGATATTGAATAAATATCCATCGGCTTCATGGTTAGTGATTTTCACATTGGTAAGCGATACGGTGGCATCTGTATTTGTAAAATGGAACACATCGCCGTTATTGATAATTAATTCTCCATCTTGCATCGTAAAGGAAGATGTACCAACGTCCGCATCCCCAGACATGGATTGATAAATCATAATCGCATGCACGTTCTCATCGGAACTTGTACCTTTTGTATCACTCATATTTCCTGAGACAATGCAATTATTAAGCGAAATGCTGTTTTTTCCTTCAATGACGAGAGCTTCTGAATTGTTAGCAGTAAGTGTTGCATTTGATACGGTGATGTTTGCGGTTGAATAGATGGCAGGGGAATTATACCCATTGGATGTATATGTTCCGCCTTTAACATTAACCGTTCCGCCACCACGATCAGAACGGATAGCAGCAGATGAATCTCCATCGGTTTCAATTGTCAGGTTTTCAGCGTTGGTTGTACCACCGCCAGTTGTCTGGATTCCACCAGAATTATCTGATTTGGTGGTGATTTTGGAATCAGATACGTTTACAACTGTATTTGTACCATAGCTAAAAATGCCATTTCCATTCTTCGCGTTGGATGTAACAGTTGCATTCTTTATTGTGACAGAAGCGCCATTTGTCGCAAGCAGAGCAGCGTTGACACCATAGAAGTCTCCGTTTTCGGTATTTGAACTAGCACCACCTGATTTATCTACAGTAATATCGTTTAGGGTAACGGTGGCTCCATTGATGCGTAGCGCATTTTCATCGTCGTTGGAAGATGTGTATGAAGCATCAGAAATTGTGCTATCTTTATCGATTGTATTGGCTGAAGAACCCTGTGATATGGCATTTGAAGAAGGAGAGGCAACCATTTTTACTGTTATCGTATTCACAACATTTTTATCTCCAACCTCAATAGAAAGTACAGAGTCTACAGAAATATCTGTTATAGATCCTTCTTTTGTATCCATTCCTGATTCTACTTTGATTGTTGCTTTGTCTAAATCAAAACTTGCTGTTTCATCAGTAGCTGTAAAGGTATACATAGTTCCCATTGGCATCTGTTCATCCGGTTTATCAAAAGAACCTTGTCCATCAGGTGGCATCTGCCCACTCGGTTTATCAAAAGAATTTTGACCATCTGGTGGCATCTTGCCGCTGTTAGGCTGTTCTTGCGTAGCTTCTGTCTTTGTATCTACATTTTCAACCGAAATCTGATTTTCTTGCTGATTATTTTCGCTTGTTGCCCCACTTTGGGCATCTGGACGTTGTTGTGGCATATCAGGAGGAGATTGTCTTTCTTCCTGCTGTCTTTCACTTGTTGCGCCACTTTGCGCATCCTGTGGCATTTCTGGCGGCATCTGTCCATCGCCTTGTTTCATGTCGGATGGGTTCCTTTCTTCTGTTTCTATCTGATTTAATGTCCCGATTATAACTGTAACGGTATTATTGTCTATTTCTGTAACTTTACCAACAATAGTCTGATTGCTGTAATCTACCGCTGTACTTTTTGAACAAGCTGTAAGAGAAAGTATACAGAAAAGGGTACATAATATTGAACTTACTTTTTTCATCATATTTCCTCCATATAGTATCTGCTATTAGTATAGAATTGAAAACTTAAATAAAACTGAAAAAGAAACGGTTTATTGTATTTCTGTATAAATACCATGACTTGTAATGCAAGGTGCTTTTTGTATATAATGAGTTGTGTTATTAGTTTTATTTTGAGAGAGGAAAATTTATATGGGAATAATGGATAATATTGTAGTCAAGATTGTTATTGCTCTAATCTTGGTTGGATATACTTCATTTACTACATCCAAGAGCATTAGGCTGTTTATGACATATGAATCAAAAAAGAAGAATTTTCTTGAGGTTCATAAAGATGCGGAATTATATACAGATAGCAAATTATGGTATATCGGTGCAGCTCTACTTACGGTAATTGCTTTTGTGATGGCGGTTTTATCGTATTTCATGCCAGAATTATCAAATGGGAAGGATCCATTCTATTTTGTGCTAGCTTATTTCTGTATTGGAATTGTATTTGCAGGATTGGCATTTGAAACCTTTGTACGAAAAAGGGTCTATCTATTTGAAGATGGTATTTTTTATGTTGACAAGATTTACCGTTATCGTGCGATGATGAATTTTGAAGCCAGAAAAGGAATTGTTAGAAACATCCGTATCTTAATTGCCGGTGGAGAGAAATTTGAAGTATCCAAAAAGATGGGATTGCTGATAGAATCAAGAGCGCGTGCTCATAAAGAAGAAAAGAAGAACAAGAAGAAACGATAGGAAGTGGACATATGGCAAAAAGACAAAAAGCAACAGCGAAGGGGACAGCTGCATCAATGGTATTGGAAACTATGAAGAAAAGAAAGGCAGTTGATGAAAAATCAGCGATGCCTCTTGCAGGATTTAAGAATTTAGCGCTGACAACAACTACATTAAGCTATACAATTTCAAACCTTATTGAAGAAGGCGTAGTGAAGCAGACAGAGGATGGAAAACTATACTATGATGATGCTGCATTTAAGGCGTTGGAGAAAAAATATGTGAAAGGATATATGGCAATTTTCATTGTTCCAATCCTTGCTGCAGTCCTTATTTTCGCTTTACAGCTGTTAATGAAGTAGTTAACGAAGCGAAATATAAAGTTAACTTGAGTTAATCTATGAATGTTTGTTTTTGGTTGAATAAGTAAAATAAACGACAATTTATGTGAATTATGTAAAATAATGTGATAGATATGGACAAAAATCCTTGCATAATAAGACAAAATTGTACTAAAATGTCTATAGACTTATTAAAACGGAGGAACTTTATATGGCAAAATACTTAATTATGGTAAGCCACGGTGATTTTGCACCTGGATTACACTCAGCTGTAAAGATGATGACTGGAGATCGTCCAGACGTATTATCTACTAGTTTAAAAGATGGAATGGGTGCTGATGAATTCCAAGAAAACTTTAGAAATTTAGTTAAAGACTTTACAGAAGAAGACGAAGTTATCTTATTAGCAGACATTCAAGGTGGTTCACCATTTACTAAAGCAAATGAAGTTTTAGGTGAAACTGGATTAATTTCAAGATCATTAATTATTACAGGTATGAATATGCCTTTAGCAGTAACTGCAGTATTAATGAAAGACAACATGGATTTACCTATGTTAAAAGAAGTTATCTTAAGTGAAGGACACACAGGATTATCTTGTTTTGAAGTCACTGTAGATGACGAAGATGATGACGATCTATAAGATTAAATTTGGCTTTAACGCTTAGCGTTAGCAATAAAAACTAAGAGGAGGACAAAATAATGATTAGTTTCATGCGTGTTGATGACCGTATCATCCACGGACAGATCGTTACAAGATGGTCAAAAGAATATCCTTGTGACGGAATCGTAGCAGTAAATGACAAGGCTGCAACAAACCCTATTCTAGCTAAATCTTTTAAAGCTTCTACAGACAAAAAAGTATTTATCTGGACAAAAGAACACTGGCTAGAAAAATGCCAAACAGTTTATGATTCACCAAAGGCATATTTCTTAATCACTAAGAACCCAGTTGACATGAAGGAAATCCTAGTTGATCAGGGATTTGTACCTAACAATGTTAAACGTTTGATTATTGGACCATGTAATGACCGTCCAGGAACAACTAAATTAGGACAGAACCAGTCAATTACTCAGGAAGAAGCAGATGCTATCGAAGCTATTACTAAAAAAGGTTACGAAGTAGAATTCGCTTTAATCCGTGAATCTTCAATTGGAACTTGGGACAAATTTAAAGGTCAATTTGGATACTAAGATTATCATAGAGTATCAAGAAATTTAAAGAATAATTTAATATTATTTATGGTCAATATCTGATGGAGGGTAGGTGAGAGCCCAATATCGGATTGAGATAGAAAATAAACAAAGGAGAGTAGATTTATGAGTTTATTTCAAGCAATTTTAATTGGTTTAATGAGTTGTACTGCAGCTTCTGCCATTGCTTGTCTTGGAACTACAGTTGGTAACTACACTTTAAACCGTCCTTTGATCGCTGCATTATTTGTAGGATTAAT
>JABUSD010000403.1 GCA_021442845.1 Holdemanella sp. | reverse complement strand
CGCTGATGCATATAGCCATTCAATTCCTTTTTTCTGGTATTCCCTTAATAAATCATTATATTTATCAGGAATCTTCACCTCATTTTTTGAAAGATTTTCCAGATTCTTAACATATTGGTTAATCGATTCATCTTTTCTAAATTCAATTTCATCCAGATCTTCCAGATGCATCATCTGATATGCTGGCTTTTTTATGATTTCTTTTTGAAGATCCTTTGTGGAAAGATTCATCTGATTAACCAGTTCATCGAAATCCTTTATCGCTTCCTGTTCAAGATCAATCATATCCCCATTTTTTAAACGATAGAATTTCTTCTTTCTTCGGTATGCGTTTAAAATATGGATAAGCTCTTCTCTAGAAACATCGGAAGAATCAATATTCATTTCCAAAAGGTTATTATGAAGCTGGACTCCCATTGATAGATTAACGGATTTTCGATCCTTCAATTTCACCAGATCTTCCGATACATAGACCTTTGCCTGTTCCATTAAAGCTGGAATCCCTTTATCTAAAAAAGCATTTAACTGTGCACCTCGCGTTTTAAATGTGGCAATATTATCTGCAACCGAATTCGCATAGTGCTTTACAATCGCTTCAATGGCGCTAATCTCCTTCACACTTCCTTC
This sequence comes from Holdemanella sp., assembly GCA_021442845.1. GTDB lineage: Bacteria > Bacillota_I > Bacilli_A > Erysipelotrichales > Erysipelotrichaceae > Floccifex. The sequence goes on along the minus strand of JABUSD010000403.1, from coordinate 18,683 downwards.
ATCAAAAAGCTTTTTTTCGATGCCATCCTGTACATAGTTTCCCCATACACGTACCTGTGCATCCTGAAGATCTGAATATAAAGTGATATCCCGTATTTCTGTTTCATAAATAGAAAGGTCAAGATTTGTCGACAGCTGGATATGTTCCTTATAAGGTCGTATACACTTAAGATAAAAAGACTTCAGCTTATCCTTCTGTATATATAAAGCTTTTTCCTCTTCTATTTTATAAAGAAGCTTAACAAGAAATCCATCCGAGTCCATTTTATAGCGATATAAATCGTCCCCATCTACCTCATATAGATACTTCTTGCTTGCACGATAGGATCCGTTTTTTAGATTTCCTCTTTTAATTATGTAACATTCATCATCTTCTTCTATTATCAATGGAAGCACGAGGATTCTTTCAACACATAGAAAAGGATGTCGATCTTCTGGTAAATCTCTCAACATATCAAAAAAGCTATCTAATATCCTGCCTGTAATCATCCCTGTTCGTTTCCACTGCTCAGGATTGGAATATGCAGATAGAAAGGATAGAATCTTCTGGCTGTCTTCATCCAGTCGATCTCGATTCAGTTCAATTGCCATGAATTTACCAAGCGGATATGTATCATGATTCATGAATCCAACGACAAGGTTATGAATATCTTTAACTCTATACATCTTATCGATTCCGATCTTGCATCCTATTTCAATATCCCCTTCACAATAGTTGGCTTTATCTGTATCAATTTCCAAACGGATTGTTTTTGTATCATCCATAACCAGTTTACTGATGGCATCCTTTTGAACTGTATCTGCCATAGTAAAAACCGATTCTGTTGATGTCTTTATCTGGTATCTTAACCATTTTAACCGTTCTTCTCTTTCTTTTTCTTCTAAATATTCGCGATAATTTATACGAAATGGAAAAGTATCAGGCTGTAATTCATTAACCGCTTTGCACGCTGCAACAAGATGGATACACCCTTCATTTTTACGGCTTTTGCATGAACAGTTTGTAGATAATATAACACCAGTATGGCTTACATTGAATTGAACGTTATTCTTTTTGCGTCCTTCTAGAAAAAGCGCTTGTACTTTATAGAAATGTTTGCCATCTTTTATTCCCTTGAACACAGAAATCGTCTCAAGATTCCCTGTATAGTAGGAATCTTCTGCCTGATAAAATAACCATGTATTTCTTATATATCGAAACAAAGTGGATTCATCAATATACATCTAACATCACACTCCTTTCCTTTCATCATATCATGAGATGATATTTTCTCTAAAATTATTCTGTTTAAAAAAAGCCACATATTGTGACTTTCTTACTTATTGAATAGAATCAAGGATTTCCTTCATCTTAATCGCAAGACCTTTTGTCTTGGCAACGCTTAATGAACATACCGCAACACGGATTCCTTTGTTTACCTTTACTGTATAGATATGGTTATCCATCAATGCAGCATGGAACTTATCACGTGTTTCATTATCCATAGCCAATGTTACGAAGAATCCTTCTTTATATGGATAGTGCTTTAACCCAACCTGAGCAGCTTCATTTGTAAAGATTGAACTTCTTTCCTTTAATAAGGCAACATATTTTCTACGTTCTTCGTTGTATTTTTCAGTCTGGTTTTCAACAACATCAACAAATGTTTCCATCGCACCATTGTTGATATTTGACCATGTAGCACGAGCTGCCTTTTCAAATACAATCTTACATTCTTCAACAGCTTCTTTTGTCTGTCCAAGGACAATGGCTGCACCACAACGCAATCCATAGCTTGTCATTGATTTTGATAAAGAGAAGGCAATTACTACAACCATATTTTCAGAAATATTATCGAATTCCGATACATATTCCTTTGCCTTTTCCTGTCCATATGCATAATCTACATATGCAATGTCATTCAATAGCACAACAGAGTGTGTCTTTGCACATTCATTTAAGAAGGCAACAACTTCTCTCCATTCTTCCTTTGTCAATGAATATCCCGTTGGATTGTGACATGGGTCATTGATAATCATCACAAGCTTATCCTGAACCTTCATAACTTTTCGACACGCTTCCTTTAGGGATTCTACATTGAAGTTATCTCCATCAAATAAGTCATAGTTTTCAACCTTTAAGTTGTTCATCTGTGCCATTAAGTTATAAGATCCCCAGGCAACGCTAGGAAGAATTAATGTCTGTCCTGCATCTAGGCATTCAGCGACTGTTGTTGCAACGGCTCCTGTTCCACCAGGTGTCGCAATGACTTCATGTTCAAGCTTGCTGTTGCCATTCAATACCCAGTTATAGGCTGCTTCTCTAAACTTTGGATTTCCAGTAAAGCTTGATGCATATGCAGCTAATGTCTTGTTGTCCTGGCTTTTTAATGATTCAAATACAGTATCAAGGGCTACTAGTTTTCCTGTTTCATCATATAAAGAACCGATAGTCGCATCGACTACATTTTCTTCTCCTACTTCTGCCTTTGCCACTTTTGCCTTTGCGACAATGGCAAATACTGTGTCAACAATTGGTGTTCTATTCACGCTATCCTTTACAAAACTCATACTATTCATCCTCCTTTAAAGAATAAGTTCCTAAAATCTTTACATGCTCACAATTTAATTTCATCTTCTCGATACATGCCTGTATGTTGTCATTAGATAAGTCTCCATCCATTTCAATAAAGAAGAAGTATTCAAATGGTTTTCCCTTTATCGGTCTTGATTGAATGCTTTCCATGTTCAAACCATATTCGGCAATAATCTGAATGATTTTAGCTAACGAGCCGCTTTCATGTCGGGTCGTTAAACACACACTGAATCGATTTCCCTTTGATTCCGGTTCAAGTCCAATCACAAGGAATCGGGTCTGATTCTGGGAATTAGCCTGGATATTGCTTGCTAATATTTCAAGGTTATATAGGCTGGCATTTTCCTTAGCTCCAATGGCTCCCTTACGGATATCCTTTTGCGATGCTACATATTGAGCTGCCATTGCGGTATTTGGATATGCAACCGTCTGTACCTTTAATCCCGTTAAAAACGCTTTAGCCTGTGCCAATGCCTGATCTTTCGAATATACCCATTCGATATCTTTCAATGTTGCCCCTTTTATTCCCAGCAAGCACTGTTCAATACTCTGATCGGCAATCTTTCGAATATAGACCGGATATTCCAAGAGAAGATCCAATACCTCTCCTACCAGGCCTGAATTTGTATTCTGAAAGGGAACTACACCATATTGGGCTTTCTTTTCATAAACAGCTGTAAACACATCTTCAAAAGAAGAAACATTTAGCTTAGGACAATTTGGAAATAGCTTTTCAGCAACAATATGCGAAAAGGCACCCTCTACACCTGCATAAGCTACAACATTATGTGACATCAGGCTTTTCTGATACTCCTTGGAATTCTTCATCACATCTTTTAAGAATTCCATATAATAAGGCATATATTCTTCATTCTGAATAAAGTCTTTATGTTTTTCCAGCACCTGCGCTTCGCGCGATCCATCATAAATTGGTAAGTTGTTGGCCTTTTTATAATCCAGCACATCTCGAACCGCATCCATTCTCTGTTCATAAAGCTTTGCGATTTCACGATCCACCCGATCAATAGTCTTTCTTGCCTGTTCTAATTTATTCATAAATACCTCATTACCCAAATATAATACCACATCAAAAAACATCTTTCATAATATTTTCATTACATTTACATTTTTTTCATTTAAATAATGATATGATAGACATGAGCAAAAGGAGGAACAGCTGATGAAGCTAATTGTTGATTTAAAAGATAAATCGTATCCAATTATAATTCAACGCAATTCTCTTACACATATTACCGATACTATTAATGTAGACCGAAAGGTTATGCTTATTGCCGATTCAGGCGTACCTGACAAGTGGATTGACATTGTGTATAATCAATGCCCAGATGCTTATATTATTCGTTTTAACCAGGGAGAACAATCTAAGAATATCGATACATATGCTTATCTCTTACAAGCGTGCATTGATAAAGGTATGACAAGGAAGGATGCCATCATCGCCATTGGAGGTGGCGTTACTGGTGATTTATCTGGATTTGTTGCAGCCTGTTATATGCGTGGGATTGATTTCTACAACATTCCAACGACAACCCTAGCTCAGGTTGATTCCAGCGTAGGTGGAAAAGTAGCCATTGATATGGGCGATTATAAAAATATAGTTGGTGCATTCTGGCAGCCAAAGGCTGTTGTCATCGACAACAATGTATTATCGACATTACCCCTTCGACACCAGCACAATGGTCTTGTTGAAGCTTTGAAAATGGGACTGATTCTGGAGGAAAGTTTAATCGAAGAATTTGAAAAGGATGAATTGAACATCGATCAGATTGTCTATCGTTCCATTGATTTAAAACGCCAGATTGTAGAACAGGATGAAAAAGAAAACAACCTTCGTAAAATCCTAAACTTTGGTCATACTATCGGTCATGCCATTGAAGGAGCCTATGGATTAAATACATACCTGCATGGAGAATGCGTTGCCATGGGAATGTTGTTCTTTATTGAAGATAAGCACTTAAAGATGCGAATCCAGAAAATTTATGAAAGATTAGAACTGCCTTCCATCCCTGCTTATGATACAGATACTTTGTTGAATTTTATTATGCACGATAAAAAAGGAGCTGCATCGAGTGTATCCATCATTAAAGTAAAAAAGGCAGGAAGTTATGAAATTGTTGATATGTCTTATGAAGATATACGAAACGTATTAGAAAGAGGTCCTTATGAAGAATAATTTTGGAACAAATATCTCTTTAACCCTCTTTGGGGAAAGCCATGGATCCTGCATTGGAATTACACTGGATGGACTTCCAGCAGGATTTAAAATTGATGAAGAGCGTATTGCCTTAGATATGAACAAAAGAAAGGCAACCGGTAAAATATCAACCCAGCGGCATGAAGAGGATGCCGTTGAAATCGTTTCTGGTTACTACAACGGATATACAACCGGAACAGCCTTAACACTGCTGATTCAAAATAAAAGCCAGCAATCCAAAGACTATACAACGCTTCACGGAAGGCTTCGCCCTGGGCATGCCGACTTTACCGCTTTTGAAAAATACAACGGATATCAGGATTTTCGTGGTGGTGGTCACTTCTCTGGAAGATTGACTGCCTGTATAGTAGCAGCTGGAAGTATCTGCCGACAGATTCTTGAAACCAGAGGAATTAAGATCGGATCCCATATTGAACAATTATACACAATTCATGATGAGTGCTTCAGCGAAGATTTAAATACATTATCAAATCAGATTGACGAAGTAAACAGAAAAGACTTTTCTGTGCTTAATGAAAGTAAAAGAGAAGACATGATTTCCTGTATTGAAAAAGCTGCATCAGAGCTTGATTCTGTAGGAGGTATTCTGGAAACAGCTATTATTGGCCTTCCTGCCGGAATCGGAGAACCTTTCTTTGATTCGATTGAAAGTGTATTAAGCCATCTGTTATTCTCTATCCCTGCCACCAAAGGGGTATCCTTTGGTGCAGGCTTTCACTTTGCGACAATGAAAGGATCCCAGGCAAATGATTCATTCATCTATACCGATACAATATCTACTACAACCAATAATAATGCTGGCATAAACGGGGGAATCTCCAATGGTATGCCAGTCATCATTCATACATGCATCAAGCCGACCCCTTCTATTTTTAAGGAACAGGATTCGGTGGATTATCTGACAAAGGAAAACAGAAAACTTGTAATCCAGGGAAGGCATGATCCATGCATCCTGCATCGTGCTAGAATCGTTATTGATTCGATTGTAGCCTTTGGTATCCTTGATTTGTTTATGTCAAGACTTGCGGTTGCTCCTTTCCAGGGAGAGAAACTATGAAAGTAAAGATTATTCCATCAACTGTAGAAGGAAGCATAGAGATTCCTGCTTCTAAATCCATGGCTCACCGCGCCATTATCTGTGCATCGCTATCAAAAGGAACAAGTGTTATATCCAATATTACATATTCAAAGGATATTGATGCGACAATCCAATGCATGGAAGCATTAGGGGCAGCCATTCAAAAGAACAAATCGTCCTGCACTATCACCGGATGTGATTTACAGAATGTTAAAGATTCCATTGTATGTGATTGTTTTGAAAGCGGATCTACCCTTCGCTTTCTGATTCCTATCGCATCTTTAACAGGAAAAGAAATTATTTTTAAAGGGCAAGGGCGCCTGTTGGCAAGACCTATGGAAATTTATCAGGAACTATTTGACCATCAAAGCCTTTCCTTTATACAATCCGATGATTCCATAAAAATCAAAGGTTCTCTAAAACCAGGCGCCTATGTATTAAAAGGGGATGTTTCATCCCAGTTTATCAGTGGACTCTTATTCGCGCTTCCTTTAATGGATGCTGATAGTACCATTGAAATTCTTCCTCCTTATGAGTCAAAATCCTATGTCAATCTGACCATTTCCATGTTAAAACAGTTTGGCATTCAGATTGAAGAAACATCCGAGTATGCCTATTCCATAAAAGGAAACCAGCAGTATATATCAAAAGACATCTCTGTGGAAGGTGACTATTCCCAGATGGCTTTCTTTGCGGTTTTAGGCGCTTTAAACCATACTATATCCTGTCACAATATGAATCCAGATTCTGCACAGGGAGATAAAATAATTCTTGATTTTGTGAAAAAGGCAGGTGCTTTATTGGATGTCAAGGATTCAACAATCACAATTTCACCAGATTCAAGACACGGGCAGATTATCGATTTATCGAATTGTCCGGATTTAGGTCCTGTTTTATGTGTACTAGCAAGCTACATTCCTTCAAAGACAATCATCACCCATGCAAAAAGATTACGCATGAAGGAAAGCGATCGCATTGAAGCAATGGAATGCGAACTTAGAAAATGGGGCGTTGACATCGCTTCTACAGAAGATGAAATCATCATCTATGGAAAAGATGGCTATGAAAACGCACAGGAAATCCTTATACAGGGACACAACGATCATCGCATTGTGATGGCTATGACCATATTTGCCCTATGCGCAAAATCCCCTTCCTTCATAGAAGGTGCCCAGGCAATCGAAAAATCCTATCCGGATTTCTTTAAAGATATTTCAATCATTCAAGGAAAGGTGGAAATACTATGATCAGTAAAAATAAAAAATTCTTAATTGTAGGCCTTGGTCTATTAGGAGGAAGCTATGCGCTAGGCCTAAAAAAAGAAGGCTATACAGTATATGGATTGGCAAGAAGACAGGAAACGATAGATTATGCCTTAGAAAACGGTTTTATCGATAAAGGGCAAACAGAATGTGATGAATTTATCACAGAAGCCGATGTTGTCATCTTCGGTTTATATCCGACAAAAATGATTGAATGGGTAAAAGAATACAAACATCTGTTCAAGAACAAAGCTTTAATCACAGATGTCAGTGGTGTAAAAACAAATATCGTATCCGTTATCCAGGATGAATTAAAAGATATGGATGTAGAATTCATATCCTGCCACCCTATGGCAGGAAGAGAAACAAGTGGTATTGAATATGCCAATACGGAAATGTTTAAAAATGCCAATTTCATTATTACGCCAACAGAATCAAACACAAAAGAAGCGATTGATTTCTGTCATGACCTTGCCTATACATTGCATTTCAATCATATCGCAATACTTACTTGTGAAGAACACGATTATATGATCGCCTTCCTATCCCAGTTGTGTCATATGATTGCGGTCAGTCTGATGAATACACATGATAATTCTCATCTTGTCGAATATACAGGCGATAGTTTTAGAGATTTAACCCGCATTGCCTGCATCAACGAAAATATGTGGACAGAGCTTTTCCTTCTAAACAAGGATATCCTTCTTGATGAAACGAACCAGTTCATCGATTCGATTTCACATTTTAGAGATGCCTTACAGAATGAAGATACCGAAGAAATGAAACGCCTCTTTGTTCAGTCCACAAAAAGACGCAAAATGTTCAACACGAATGATAAACGTAAGCGATAAACAGATGTTTTTTCTACATCTGTTTTCTTTATATGCTACAATAGGGAAAGAAGGAACTTGACTATGATTAACTTTTATGAAACCATTGACGGCAGTACAACTGAAGTCTTTGACCCCCATCCAGGATGCTGGGTCAATGTGATTGATCCATCAAGACAGGAACTTGTTTATCTGCGCGATTTTTTTAAGATCAATCCCGATTTCATCCGTGCATCTATCGACCAGGAAGAACGTGCCCACATCGATTTTGATGATGATTTAAATCAGTGTCTTGTCATTGCCGACTATCCTCATTATGTGAAAGAAGAGGATGGATATGAAACAGGTCCAATTGGTATTGTGTTGATCGACGGTTATATATTCACAATCGGATTGCAGGATCACCATATCTTCGATGATATCAAAACCGGTACACTTCGTATTGATACCCACAAACGGCCTCGCTTCTTTTTATCTCTGATGCTTCGCATGTCACAAAAATATCTGGCTTATCTGCGCCAGATTGATCGAATCACAACTCAGATTGAAAAGGAACTGAGTAAATCTACCAGCAATGAAGAACTGTTGAGGATGCTGAAACACGAAAAGGCATTGGTTTATTTCTCAACATCCCTTCGTGCCAACGAACTGACACTAAACCGCGTTCAGCGTGGTAAATATATCTTCCTTGATGAAGACGATCAGGATTTATTGGATGATGTCCTTATCGAGATTCGACAAGGTGCTGAAATGTGTTCCATCTACAAGGAAGTCATCAATGAAACCATGGATACATTCTCAAATGTCATCTCCAACAACCTGAATGAATTGATGAAGAAACTGACAATTATCACGATGGTTATGGAAATCCCAAATATGGTCTATGGATTCTATGGAATGAATGTTATTGGACTACCAATGGCTATCAGCTGGTTTCCATTTGTATTCTCAATTACCATGTGTATAGTCGCCTTCCTGATACTAAGACAGATTAACTAAGACAATGATACATTTCATTGTCTTTTTTTGATATACTACTGTATGCGGAGGATAAATACATGAAATTTGAACCATTCTATGAAAAATATATAAAGACAATCCAGGCTTTTCAGCTTGCGGTTAATACCATTTCTTTTGAACAGATGACAATTGCTCCAAAGAAAGGTGTACCTTATTCAAATGAAATGCTTGCGATTCTACAGACAGAATGTTTCCAGGTTGAAAACAACCCTGAAACAATCCAGAAGATGCAAGACTATCTAAAGACATTAGATTCAGATTCATTAGAATACAAGGAAGTATTCTTACGTTTACAGAAAATTTCTGATACACAGACAATTCCAAACGATGAATACCAGAAATATATGAAGTTAAGAAACGATTCTATGATGGTATGGCATGAAGCTAAGGCAAGCAATGATTATGAGAGTTTTAAACCCTATCTTAAGAACGTCGTAGAAACAACACTAAAGATTTCATCCTACTCCAATCGTTTCAACAAGGAAAAAGCGTATGATTATCTATTGGATCAATATGAAAAAGGAATGACAGAAGAAAAATACGATATCTTCTTCAGCAAAGTAAAAGAAAAGATTATTCCATTGATTAAGAAAGTTAATCAGAGCCCCTATACAATTGATGATGCCCTTCTTCATGTGCGCATCGATGAAGAAAAACAGGATATTTTCATGAAAAGCATATTAAAATTCCTGCAAGCCGATCCAGGAAAAGTATTCCTTTCCACAACAGAGCATCCATTTACAAGTTCATTTTCACCAGCGGATGCACGTATCACAACCCATTATTATCCAGATCGCTTCTTAAGCGCTATTCTTTCTACGGTACATGAATATGGCCACGCTTTATATGGATTACAGGTTGATGAAGACTATGCGGGGACTATGTTCTATGATCCATATTGTGCCGCTCATGAGTCCCAATCCAGATTCCTGGAAAATCATATTGGACGATCAAAAGGATTCTGGAAAGCCATTCTTCCTTCCTTAAAGGAACAGTTTGAAGAATTCAAGGATGTAACATTAGAAGAATTATATGAAATGATCAATAAATCCGAATGCGGATTGATTCGAACAGAAGCTGATGAATTGACATATCCATTGCATATCCTGATTCGATATGAATTAGAAAAAGAAATGGTAAACGGAACCATGGATTATGATAAGCTTCCAGAATTATGGGCAGATAAATATGAAAGTTATCTGCAGGTAAGACCAGCTACTGATACAGAAGGTGTATTACAGGATATCCACTGGTCTGATGGTTCGTTTGGATATTTCCCAAGCTATGCCTTAGGAAGTGCTTATGCGGCTCAGATCTATGCAACAATGGTTAAGGAAATTGATGTGGATGAAGTATTACAGTCGCATCGCTTTGAAATTGTAACCGACTGGCTAAAAGAAAACGTTCATAAATATGGGGCCAGCCTATCAATGGAAGAAATTGTAGAAAAAGTAACAAAGGAACCATTCAATCCTGATTACTATATCAACTATCTAACCGAGAAATATACAAAGCTATATAAACTATAAAAGAGCGATTATTCGCTCTTTTCCTGTTCTAATTGTATATCTTCATAAGCAGAATACATCGGTTTGATATCCGCTTTATTAAATGTTCGATCCACATAGTTCTTCGTAATTTTGGCAACCGTTCCAGATAAGGCAAGAACACCAATCAAGTTTGGAAGCATCATCAATCCATTGAATGTATCTGAAATATCCCATGCCAATCCCAATTCCATCGTAGCGCTGAAAAATGACATACCACAGAAGATGACATGATAGAATTTTACGACCTTTTCACCAAATAGGTATTCGATACTCTTACCACCATAATGTGACCATCCTAGAATTGTTGAGAAGGCAAACATCAATACCGATATGGCAATAAATTTAGGTCCGATAGAGCCAAAGACATTACCAAACGCCTGTCCTACTACAGAAGATGCCTGTACATCGACAACCTGTAATCCAGTGGATAAATCAAAGAATCCGGATGTCAATACAACAAGAGCTGTTAAAGTACATACGATAATCGTATCGGCAAATACTTCAAAGATTCCCCACATACCTTGTTGAACTGGTTCTTTTACATTGGATGAAGAGTGAACCATTACAGATGATCCTAACCCAGCTTCATTTGAGAAAGCTCCTCGTTTGAATCCCCAGGTAATAGCCGCTTTAAGTCCATATCCTAGTACACCACCTGTTGCTGCCTTTAATCCAAAAGCACCTTTAAAGATTGATACAAGGGCTGCTGGTATCATAGATGCGTTACATCCAACAATCACAAGCGCTCCTACTACATAAGCAATCGCCATGAATGGAACTAATTTTTCTGTAACCGATGCGACACGCTTTAATCCACCTAATACAACAAGTCCTGCAAGAATCATGACAGCAATACCTGTAATATAAGTTGGTACATTAAAGGCTGTCTGGATATTGCTAGCAATGGAATTTACCTGTGCAATATTTCCAATCCCAAAGCTTGCCAAACCACAGAAAGCACTGAATACAACTGCCAACACTTTACCTAACGTCTTGCAGTTCTTCTTTGATCCTAAACCTTCTGATAAATAGTACATGGCTCCCCCTGACCATTCACCTTTCTGATTTCTTCTACGATAATAAATACCCAATACATTTTCCGAATAGTTCGTCATCATTCCAAGGATAGCCATAACCCACATCCAGAAAATAGCTCCTGGTCCACCGCTGATAATAGCGGTTGATACACCTACGATATTTCCTGTTCCAATCGTTGCTGCAAGTGCTGTACACAAAGACTGGAACTGGGAAATTGCCTTGTCTTCCTTATCCGTATGAGCCGTTACATTCTTATCCTGGAAAATAGCTCCGACTGTCTGCTTCATCCAGTGTATGAAATGTGTAACCTGGAATCCTTTCGTCAATAAAGTCATCCATAAACCAGCGATGAATAATAGGAATAGTCCAATTGGCCCCCAGACAATTCCATTCAAATAGTTGTTAAGCGATACAATAAAATCCATATACATTTCCCTTCCTAAATAAAAAAGTGGGTAGACTCTCCCACAGACAAAGAAAAATAAATGTCCTCTGTCCTTTTGCCTGAGAGATTCAGTGTTTCCACCTTGCACCTTCGGCCTTCAGCAAAGCTGAATGTCTCCAGAGTGTTATGCTTTTTCAGTCTTTTTACCTGAGAGTTTTCTTCCTTCGGTCTACTTTCGTATGTTTCCTGAAAAAGTATTTATTCTAAACACAAATGTATTTATATCATGAACAAACAAGAAAAGTCAACAAAAAAAGCCATATTATTGGCTTTTTTATAAACTTCTTTGTAGCACATCTATCAATTGTGCTTCAGGCATATATCCAGAAAATGCGTTTACCTGCTTTCCATTTTTAAATAGAATCATTGTAGGAACTGCCATAATACCATATTCACTAGCTAAATCCATAGACTGGTCTACATCTACCTTAACAATTTTAATTTTACCTTCCAATGCTTCCTGTGCAGCTTCTAAAACAGGTGCTAACATTTTACATGGACCACACCATGTTGCGAAAAAGTCAACTAGTACTGGTACATCCTGGCTCATTAGTTCATTAAATCTTTCTTTGTTGATAACTTCCATGATATGTCCTCCTTTTTTTATAGTTATATAATAATGGATAGTTCTTATTTAATCTATCGATATGCTCATTATAATGTTTCAATAAATCCAATTAACTGTTTATATACTCTTTCATAGGAATCCAGATACAATCTTTCCTGTGGTGTATGAATATCATCCATATCTGGTCCTAATGTGACAATATCCAATTCCTTAATCTTTCCTTTAAAGATTCCTGTTTCCAATCCGCCATGTGTAGCCATTTCAATTAGATCTTTTCCCGTTGTTTCTTTAAAATATGTTTTTAAAAGATTTCGCATTTTAGAATCCGGATCATAATTCCATCCTGGATAATCACTTTCACAAACACCTGTTGCTCCATATGCCTTTCCAATACATATTAATTTATTGGATAATGTATTTCTTCTGGAAGATAATGGAGAACGGATAGAAAAATGCAGTATTACTTTATCTTCCAATGTCTTTAAGATACCAAGATTTAAAGATAGAACTGGTAAATCAGGAATGGATTGTGACATTTCTAAACATCCATTTGGCACACTATACAACAAAGATAGTATATCCTCTGTATCTTTTTTTGTCATACATGCCTCTTTTTCGATTTCTTTCATTTCCACAAAGACATCTCGATCGCTTTCATAGAGTTCTTCCTTGATTTCTTTTTCCATTCTTTGAATTGTGGAAATCAACAGATTGGATGAACAGATAATTTTTGCTTCACTTGAACGACAGATTGCATTATCTTTTAATCCTCCATTGATTGAAATCACTTGCAAATCAATTCCTTCTAGCAAACATTCATAAAGTATACGGGCTAATAGAATATTCGCATTTCCTCTTCCCATCGCAATGCATCCACCGGAATGCCCACCTAGAAGTCCATCTACACGAACAAGATACGCTTTCCCATCTCTGGCTTCGCGATGGATTTCCTTTGTAAGAATTGTATCGTTTCCTCCAGAGGATGTAGTACATGTTGTTCCTTCATTCCCTGAATCCAATCCAATCATACGCTTTGATTTTATAACTGTCATATCTAAGCCAAAAGCGCCAAACAATCCCACTTCTTCCTGTACTGTAAAGACACATTCCAAAGGTGGATGTTTTAATGTATCATCGGCAAGGATTGCCAGCATATAACATAATCCACAGCCATCATCAGCCCCTAATGTTGTCCTATTGGCATGCAGAACGTTTCCTTCGACAATGAGCTCCAATGGATCACATGTAAAATCATGACTACTATCCAGTTCCTTTTCCGCTACCATATCCATATGCCCCTGCAGCATCAACGGCGCATGATTTTCATATCCGGCTGATGCATCCTTAAAGATGATCACATTGTTCAATTTATCCTGGATATATTTAAGTTTCTTTTCCTTGGCAAACTGCACTAGATAATCGGATATTCCCTTTTCATTAAAAGATCCTCTTGGAATATTGGATATCTGTTTAAAATAGTAATTAATTAATGTATCTGTATTTAACATATATTTTCCTCCACACACCCATTCTATCACATCTTTATTTTTTATCCTTTCAAAAGTATTTTTCTGTATTTCCCAATTTTTCCAAAAGTATTACCAATAATTCCACCCCCTATTTACATACATTATTTTTGATATATACTGTAATTACAAAGAAGAAAGGAATAAACATATAAAGGTATAAACCGATGAGAAGTTAATTTCCTATCTATTATTGAAATACCTGTAATAGATAGTAGAGCAAGTACAAGGTATTAAAGATAGATAACCCAAAAGAAAGGAGTAAGCCAGAAAGTGAACAACATAGGAAATCAAAACAAATTTATCTCTTAAAAGGTCTCAACATATTGAAAATGAATTGTTGGGACCTTTTAAATTGGTCTTTTTTTCTTTGTGTGATAGAATATCTTTAGTTTTAGAAAAGAGGTTATTGTATGAGTACAATTAACAGTATCATCATCGTATTCTGTATCGTATTTACAGGATATACCCTTTATGAAGAATACAAATTCCAGAAAGATATAAAAAGCCAGGGAGCTACAGTCCGCTGCATCAAGAGAGCCAAAAAAGAAACCTTACTCTATGGAATCGGTATTGCGGTAAGTGCTGTGATTTCCGCAATCTGTTTCTATGGTGGGAAGAAGTATATGGATACAGCCGTTTTATTTCTAGTTGTGATTACCCTATGCATCTCTATGCTAATCAATGAAAACCGCTCTTCGCGTTTATATTACACAAACAAAGGATTCTTTTTACAGGAAGGTTTTATCAGTTTCAAGAAAATCAGCCGCATTGATTTCAATAAAAAAAGTAGTGCATTAATCATCTTAAAAGATGGAAACGAAATCAAAGTATCTCGTAAAAAAGCAGAAGCAATATCAAACGTTCGTAAATAATAGAAGGAGAAGGATTATATGAGTATATTTCCAATAATGGTCGTAGGACTCTGTGTCGTATTTGCCATCTATACATTTTCTGAAGAAAAGAAATTCCAGGACATGATAAAAAGAACAGGCGGAAATGTTAAGAAGATGCCTCGCACGGCTGGTGAAATCGCCTTCTTTGCCATCCTTATTGGTGCATGTGCCATTATGATTATCATCTGTTTCTTTTTGGGTGGTGAACTGTTAAAGACCGCATTCCTATTAGCTATTGTCATCGTTATGATCTTAACTATGGTCAACAATGAAAATCGTTCTTCCCGACTGTTTTATACATCAAAGGGATTTTTCCTACAGGAAGGTTTTATCAGTTTCAAAAGAGTTAAGAATATCGATACATCTTCAAGAAACGCCATCATTATACTTAGAGATGGTACAGAATTTAAAGTTTCCAGAACAAAGGCGCAAAGAATTCAGCAAGTTATGAAATAATGAAAGTCGGCATTACCGACTTTTCCTTTTTATATGCCATGTTTTCCATCCATATTTACAAACAATCTATATGATATATACTGAAAGTACAAAGAAGAAAGGAATAACACATAGGTACAGACCAATGAAACGTTAAGTTCCTATCTATTATTTAAATACTTGTAATAGATAGAGGAAAACCATAATAAAGTATTTAATGATAGAGAAAATCAGAAAGGAGAAATATCATCAGACATGAAAGATTTAACAATTAACAGATTCATTTTATAATAGGTCCTGACATTTAAGAAAGATATATGTTAGGGCCTAATTTTATGTATAGGCTTTATTAAAAAATCATATAGTTTATCCATATATTTTGTTAATGGAATTTTTGCCAGAATGCAAACCAGCCCCATAATTCCAATGATATATAAAATCAGTCCAAGTGGACTGTCTACAACATCCAGCCAATCTGTTCCAAGCGATAGGAATTTATAAATTAATCCATGAAGTAGATATACACTCATTGTATTTTTTCCAACAAAAGTAAATATATTCTCTTTTGTTGGAATTAGGAAGCCAAATAAGTAAATCATACCTGCAGATATACCAAGAAGAACAAACTTGTGAATCGCTCCAATATTTCCCAATCCTAAATTTTCATAATTATCCTGATGATTTAATATCTCTAAATCAATTCTTTTATAATATTTTGTGACAAGCATAAATATTATCATTAGAATTATTATAGATATGATTTGAATCGATTTATTTTTTTTCAGTTCCATGAAAACATCTTTATTGAATTTATTTCCCAATATAAAGAAAGGAAAGAACGATACAATACGATAGATACTAAAGAAATCATATTGATCTGGTAAGAATCCAACCAGCAATGCGATTACAATTGATATCGGTAGTAGATATTTCACATTTCCAAACAGATTAAAAGCTACCCTCCAGAAAAACAAGGCAATGATATACCATAATGTAAAATAAGGATAGAATAGACTAAAACCAACTTCATGCCCAATAAGCTTATACATCACTAAATAAATGAACATAAACAAGACATATGGAAATACCAGCTGTTTAATCAATACCTTTACCTCTTTCTTACGGGCAAAATATCCAGATATAAACACAAAAGCAGGGACATGAAAGAAATAGATGAATATACGAGCAATACATGCAATCTGAAAATCTGGTTTGAAGTGATTTAAAAAGTGTGCAATCACTACACAAAATATCAGAAACGATCTATAGTTATCAAAAAATGCATCTCTTGTCTTTGCCATTGCCTATCCTTTCTATATGAATTTTAAAAGACGAACCTTATGGTCCGTCTGACTTTATTTATGGTGCGGACGAAGGGATTTGAACCCTCACGACTTGCGTCACTGCCGCCTGAAGACAGCGTGTCTGCCATTCCACCACGTCCGCAGGAAAAAGCCTTTCGGCTTTTTTTTAGAATAATCCTGTAATGACTCCGTTTTCGTCAATATCCATATTTAATGCACTAGGAATCTTTGGAAGACCTGGCATTGTTAATACTTTACCAGTAAGAGCAACGATAAATCCAGCTCCTAAGCTTGGTCTTAATTCACGAACTGTAATTCTGAATCCAGTTGGTCTACCCATGATCTTAACATCATCTGTTAATGACATCTGTGTCTTAGCCATACATACAGGTAGGTTATCCCAACCCATTTCCTTGAAGATTTCTAACTGTGCTTTTGCTTCATCTGTGAAATCGACTCCATCAGCACCATACACCTTTTGAGCTACAATTTCAATCTTTTTCTCGATTGGCTGGTCTAATTCATATAAAGGTGCAAAGTTATTTTCTTTGTCGCACATTTCAACAACTTTATTTGCTAAGTCAATAGCTCCTTCTCCACCTTTTGCCCATACTTGTGATAATGACATTGGGTGATTATTTTCAGCACACCAATCCTGTAAAGCTTTTACTTCAGCAGGTGTATCTGTAATGAATTCGTTGATTGCGATAACATATGGAAGACCGAACTGCTGTACTGTATCGATGTGTTTTGCAAGGTTTCCGCATCCATCTAACAATGCCTGTACATTTTCTTCCTTTAAGTCTTCAAAGGCAACACCACCGTGTTGTTTCAAGGCACGAATTGTTGCGACAATTACAACGCAGTTTGGTTTTAATCCTGCATAACGGCACTTGATATTCAAGAATTTTTCAGCACCTAAGTCAGCACCAAATCCTGCTTCTGTTACGGTATAATCAGCAATACGCAAACAAGCTTTTGTCGCAATAACAGAGTTACATCCATGAGCAATGTTTGCGAATGGTCCACCGTGAATTAATACTGGGTTGTGTTCTAATGTCTGTACAACGTTTGGAAGGATTGCATCCTTCATAACCATTGCCAATGCACCTTCACATTTTAAATCTCTTGCGTATACTGGTTTACCATCGAATGTATATGCAACTAACATCTGTCCGAAACGCTTCTTTAAATCCATCAAATCATTTGCCAAGCATAAAGAAGCCATAACTTCACTGGCAACTGTAATATTGAATCCATCATTACGTTCAACACCATTTGCCTTAGGTCCCTGACCGATATTTACATCACGTAATGTACGGTCGTTCATATCTAGACAACGTTTGAATGTAATACGAGTTGGGTCAATGTTTAATTCATTTCCCTGGTGTAGATGGTTATCCAATACAGCACTTAATAAGTTGTTTGCAGTTGTGATGGCATGCATATCTCCTGTAAAGTGTAAGTTGATATCTTCCATTGGAACGACCTGTGCATATCCACCACCAGTTGCTCCACCTTTTAAACCAAATACAGGTCCTAAGCTAGGTTCACGTAAAGCCATCATTGTGCTTTTACCAATCTTATTTAACGCATCTCCTAATCCGATTGTAGTTGTTGATTTTCCTTCTCCAGCCTTTGTTGGGTTAATCGCTGTAACAAGAATCAATTTTCCTACTGGATTCTTTTCTAAACGGTTAATATAATCAAACGATAATTTTGCTTTATATCTTCCGTACAATTCTAAATCTTCTTCTGGAATCCCCACTTTTGCCGCAACCTTGACAACAGGTTCCATGACGCATTCTTGTGCAATCTCTAAATCACTTTTTGGCATATTTTTCTCCTTTTCTGATTTTTAAGCATCCTTTTGAAAAAAAAGGACGACTCACTTCGAATCGCCCAGACGGTCGGCTTTTA
>JABUSD010000024.1 GCA_021442845.1 Holdemanella sp. | reverse complement strand
ATTATTAATGGTTGTTATTGGATTCGTTGGATCTGTTGTTGGTTTAATCGGATAATAATAGAAGAAACAATGGAATTAGCCATTCCAGAATCTCACCATGGCATTAAATCTGTTGTATTAAAAAAAGGTTATCAGCGTTGATAACCTTTTTCTATGCGCAGTATAATCCAATCTTATTTCCAAAGATTCTTGTTTCCGTAATACTTGTCCATCGTTTCTGAGAACCAGCGACCGTTCATTACATTCTGAATCATCTTCTGTTTTAAATCAGTAGGGATAGTTAAATCCAATTCCATCATAACGATGATATCGGCATACGATGTAGAAAGATCTAACATTTCAGCTGTTGAAGTACCAGCTTTATCATCCGCATCCATATACATTGTTTCCGGTGTTTCAGGAGTCCATGCAGTCCATTTTGTTAGACCTTCACCATTTGGATCACCAGATTTTAAGAAGTTCTTGATATAGGCATTATATGTTTTTGCCATTGATTGATATCCAGATCCTGAGAAATCAGCGATAGATGTATATCCATGTACACTTGACAACATTGGAACAAAGATACCATGGAAAGCACCAACAACTGGCAATACAGTAGAACTGTATTGAGAACCATAACCGATTTCACATAAGTACATAGGAGCTTTGTAATTTCCATAGAATTTTTCAGCTGTGCATTGACCATTGGAAATGGCATACATATCAGAACCATATTCAATCGCAAATGTCTTAGCTGCATTTAATTCATCTTCGGATAGATTTTTCATTTCATCAGAAGAGAAATAAGCATCGAAAGCACTGAAGAATGAGAATTCAGTAGAACCTGTTAACATGATGACAGGAACACTGTTGAATTTTGTTGTATCAAATCCTTCTTTAGGAAGGGTAACACCATCTGTAAATAAGTGAGGGAATACGCTCATACGAATTCCTGCATTGCTCATCAGCATGCAAAGCTTTTCGCTAGGAATGCTATAAAGGTATTCTTTAACTTCTTTTGCATCTGTTAACAACCAGTCATGGGCAGCTTTTTCATCTTTTGCTTTTCCATCTTCTACCGCAAGAGGGGCAACCGCCCAGGCAATCTGGCTTGCTGAAGCTGTTTCATCTGCCATTGTCATACCACCAGAATAAGAGATGGCTTTCTGGAATTTACCTTCAAATAGTGGGGAAGCCAGCATCGCGATAACGTCACGTCCACCAGCTGAGAAACCAGAGATTGTCACATTGTTTGGATCACCACCGAATTGGGCGATATTTTCCTTAACCCAGTCAAGGGCTTTTGCGATATCCAACAATGTATAGTTTCCAGTATCTTCAGGATTTGTCTGTAAAGCAGGTAGACAGTTGAATCCAAGGATTCCTAAACGATAGTTCAACGATACATAAACGCAATCTTCATTCACAACGATTTCAGTACCAGGAATTTCCTGGGAAGTTCCTGTCTGGTTGTTTCCACCATGGATGAAGACAAGAACAGGAAGGTCTTTAGACCCTTTCTTTGCGTAAACATCCAGATTTAGACAATCTTCACTACCAACCGCAATAGCATTTCCTTTGTCATCTGTACCAGCCTGCAGGAATTTATCACTTGGCTGTGTACAATCCTTTGTATCTTTCCATGCATCTGGATCAACAGGTGCTGACCATCTTAACTCACCAACAGGTGCTTTTGCGTATGGAATTCCATACCAGGTAATGACTTCATTGGCTTCTACACCTTTGACAGGACCACTCTTTGTTTCAACAACAGTTGGATCTGAATTTCCGCATGCGATTAAAGACAATGCCATGGCAGCCGATAAAACTAATTTTGTAATTGATTTCATGTTTCTCCTCCTTCTAAGATCAAACCGTAAAAAGCGCCTGCGCTACACTTTTTGTGAAAACGGTTTCAATCATTTTCTTTAGTATACCAAGAATGTTTAATTTAACTTAATTAAATATTTATTTCACAATTCCTATCTTTTATAAAACATATTTGTGTTAGAATAAACCATATGAAACCAGAAATATTAGCACCCGTAGGAAATGAAGACATGCTGGAAGCTGCCATTATGGCAGGCTGTGATGCGATTTATTTTGCCTTGCCATCATTTGGAGCCAGAGCATTCGCAAAGAACTTTACTATAGAAAGAACAAAAGAAATCATTGAACGATGTCATCTATTAAATATAAAGGTATATGTAACGATGAATACATTGTTATATGAAGATGAAATCGAAGAAGCCTATGGAATGGCAAAAGCGTTACATGAAATGCATGTAGATGCCTTGATCATTCAGGATTTGGGCTTTATCCATCTTTTACATCATCGTTTACCAGATTTAATCTTACATGCCTCTACCCAGTTAAGCATCTCAAAACCAGAGATGATAGAATCGTTAAAGAAGATGGGGGTAAAAAGAGTTGTCCTAGCTAGAGAATGTACGATGGATGAAATCAAAGCCTGTGTTGATACGGGTATGGAAATTGAAACCTTTGTTCATGGGGCTTTATGCATCTGTTATTCAGGGCAGTGTTATTTCTCATCGCTTCGCTACAATCGAAGTGGTAATCGAGGCCTATGTGCGCAGCCATGTCGTATGACCTATACACTTGAAAAGAATGGAAAAGCACTTATAAAAGATAAATATCTATTATCCCCAAAAGACTTGTCCTTAATCGATAAGGTAAAGGAATTAGAGAAACTGGGTGTCTGTTCTTTAAAGATTGAAGGAAGAATGAAATCAAAGGAGTATGTCTATACAACAATCAGACAGATTAGAAAGGCACTTGATGAAATTCCATCAACAGAAAAAGAGAGGGAACAGATGATGGTATCCTTCAATCGAGGATATACATTGGGTCATACTTATGGCAAAAAAGAAAACGAATTGATGAATATAAGTGCCGGAAACCATCAGGGAATTGATGTAGGCAAAGTAATTGGAATCGAAAAGAATCGCATTAAGATTAAGGTTGAGAAAGAACTTTATCAAGGGGATGGAATCCGCTTTGTATCTAAACATGGAGATGCAGGATGTCGCATTAACTTTCTCTATGATAAGAATCATAAACTGGTGAATAGATTACCAGCCAATTCGATTGGCTATGTAGACCGTATTGATCATGTAAAACCAGATAGCCTGATTAAAAAAACAGTGGATGCCAATCTGGAAAAGGAAGTTACATCAATTATAAAGAATGGAAATAGACAGATAAAAGTACAGGCATTTATAAAATGTAAGGGTGTAGGATATCCTCTGGAATTTACAATTGTGGAAAAAGATCTTTCTATTACCATCCAGTCTAAAAATAAAGCAATGCCAGCCAAGAATCGTCCAACAGATGAAAATACAATATCAAAACAATTCAATAAGACAAAGGAAAGCTTTTTAACCTTTGAAACTATAGAGTGTGATTTACAGGGGGATATCTTTTTTACCATTGCGGATATGAACCAGCTAAGAAAAGAAGGCATTGAAGCTTTTAAAAAGGCAAAGCTTTCCAACAATCCTATTATTGAAAAGGAATATGATTATCAATGCCCAGTTGTAGAAGATGTTTCTTCGATATTAGAAGTACAGAATAAAAATCAGATTGTTGATTTTGAAGGGGATATTATCAGTGAATTAAATATAGGTGTTAAATCCAAAGGAAATATAACGGAGACAAGAAAAGATTATTTAGGACATCTAGGCAAGGGAAACCGTCTGGATGTGAATTTGAACATTACCAATTCCTATGCGATTGCATGTGTACTGGAAATGGGATATGCATCGATGGTCATCAGCGATGAATTGGATTTAGAGCATTGTATCCAGATGATAGATGCCTTTTTAAATCGATATGGCTTTCATGCCCCTGTCATTCGTACGGTTTATCAAAAGCCAAGGCTAATGACGATGAAGCATTGTCCCGTTCATATGATCACAAAAAAGAAGAATTGTCAGGAATGCCATGAATCGACGTATGAACTGATTTCCAAGGATGGAAAAAGAGCACTCTGTATCGGTGATGCCATGTGTCATATGCGCTTATATGATCAGAATGTATTCAATCGTATGGATGAGATAGATGCATTAAAAGAACATGGAATGCATGCCTTCAAACTGATCATGACAGATGAAAGCGAAAAGGAAGTCAAAAAACTTGTAGATGAATTAAAAAACAGGAGTCGATAAAACTCCTGTTTTCTTATGCGATTAAGAAATATTGAAGAGCTCCAATTAAATTGGCATCGTTTTCAAAGGCACATTTTACAAGCTGCGTCTTTGGTGTCTTATAAGGACAACCATTTGACATGGTCTCTAAGTGCTTGGCAATGTATTCAAGCAGAATAGGCTGTGAACTGATACCACCACCAATGGCAACTTTTTCAGGATCCAGGATAGTCTGAAGATTCCAGATCTGAACAGCGACTTCTTTTGTGTATTCCTGTAAAGCTTGTACACCTTCCGGTTCTTTGTTGTTGGCTGCATTAAAGACAAGGACGCCATCGACATCTTCTGGATTTAAGCCTTTTAACTGGGCATAGCGATTACAAAGCGATGGAACACCACAGCGATTTCCCCATACAGTTTCTCTTGTTGGGTTGGCATTCTTATCCGATATGATATAAGAAACTTCGCCTGTTGAGAAATGGGAACCTCTTACAACTTTATGATCGATGACGATTCCTCCACCAATCATCGTTCCTAGGATGATGACAATACCATTCTTTACATCGCTTAATGCACCGGACATCGCTTCGGCAGTGGCAGCGCATTTGGCATCGTTATCCATGGTAATCTTAACGGGACAGCGTTTGTATAAAGCATCTCTTAGATAATGGTTATTATTATAGGATAGGGCACCACCCATTAGACAGAGGCCTTTTTCAACATCGATGATACCTGGCATCGAAATCGCAATTCCATCAACTGGCTTATACATTTCATAAAGATTTGCGATAGAATCGATCAGGTTCTCTTTTGTATCCTGCGGGGTAGGCACTTTTCCTTTTTCCAATATGGTATTATCCTCTTTCATGATGGCATACTTAATGAATGTTCCACCGATATCAATGACCAATACTTTCATAACTCCTCCTAAAGTTTCATTTGAAACTATTTATACTTTCATTATAAAATCACCTTTTGATACCGTCAATGCAGTGTGTATTTTTATAGATTCTTTATTGAATTAATACTATAATAAAAACGTATTTTTTTTAGAAAGAGAGAGAAAAAATGGAAAAGTTATTTGGTCTAAAAAAGAATGGTACCACTGTGAAAACAGAGATCATTGCGGGGATTACAACCTTTCTAGCCATGGCTTACATTCTTGGTGTAAACCCAGCAATTCTAGGGGATGCAGGAATGGACATGACATCGGTATTCCTTGCAACAGCAATCTCTGCGGGGGTTTCATCCATCATCATGGGACTTGTTGCGAATTATCCTGTTGCCCTGGCAGCTGGTATGGGAGTGAATGCGTTATTTTCTTATACCGTTGTATTACAGATGGGATTTTCATGGAAGGCAGCGCTTGCAGCTGTATTCATCTCCGGTGTGATTTTCCTTGTGATCAGTGTCACAGGAATTCGTCAGGCAATTATCAATGCGATTCCAGTGCAGCTAAAAAGCGCTATTGGAGCTGGAATTGGATTTTTCATCGCCTTTGTCGGATTAAAGAATGCAGCCATCGTTGTTGCAAATCCTTCCACATTTGTTGCGATTGGGGATTTATCAGATCCAACGGTATTGCTGGCGGTATTTGGCTTGTTAATTACCATTGTTCTTGTAATTAAGAAAGTACCTGCAGGTGTCTTTGTAGGAATGATCATCACAGCTGTTGTGGGAATTGTTCTAGGTATGTTAGGCTTTGAAGGAATGCCAGCTCTTCCAGCTACATTCTTTACACAGAGCTTCCAGATGGAAGGTTTCATGGCATTTGCTGATGGAATGTCAGAACTGGTTGCCAATCCATTCAGTGCAGTTGTCATTATCTTCTCATTGTTGTTTGTCGATTTCTTTGATACAGCCGGTACCTTGATTTCCATTGGAAACAGCATTGGCCTTGTCAATGAAAAAGGGGAATTAATCAATGGAGAGCGTGCTTTGCTTGCGGATGCCATCGGTACTGTCTTTGGAGCAGCTTTAGGTACATCCACAGTAACAAGCTTTGTGGAATCCACTTCAGGTGTTGGTGTAGGCGGACGTACAGGTCTTACAGCTGTGACAACAGGAGTCTGCTTCTTATTGTCAATCTTCATTGCACCAGTTATTCTAAGCACAGTTACCAATGCGGTTACAGCACCAGCACTAATCGTAGTTGGAATCATGATGTCCCAGCAGTTAGGAAATATCAACTGGGATGATCTTGTCATTGCAGCGAGTGCATTTATCATTGTCATTATGATGATTCTTATGTATTCCATTTCAAATGGTATCGCATGTGGATTTATCGTTTATACAGTTGGTATGGTAGCATCCGGACGAACAAAAGAGCTTTCACCAATTATCTGGGGATTGAATGTCATATTCGTCATATACTTTGCATCTCCATTCTTCATGTAAATTATTCCAGGCTAATCGTTATGATTAGCTTTTTTTATATTGCAAATAATTACACGATTTTTGCATTTTGTGCATAGACTGTATAAAAATTAAATGAACACGTACTAAAAAAAAAGGGGGGGGTTTTATTTGATTCTCATATGGTGTAGAATTAAATTGATTTAACGGGCTATTTTTGCCTAATTTTAATAATGCCAAAAAAAGTAGCAATAAAAGGAGTTGATTCTATGAAAAAGAAACTGTTATCTTTGACCATGGCACTAGCTATGACAATTACCAGCTTCACAAACAATTCATTCTCTGTCGTAAAGGCAGAAGAGCAAAGCGAAGATGTAGTTGTTACAGAAACAGTGGATCCAAATGCTGAAGGTGCATCTGAAAATGTCGAAATAACACCAGCAGATCCAGTAACGCCAGCGGAAGAACCAACGGAACCTGCTCAAAACGAGGAACAGGGTGAAGTAGTTGAAGAACAAGAAGGTGTAGACTTTGATGGCTATACAGCTCGATGGCTGTCAAGCAACAATACGGTGTATGCACATGTAACAGCACCAGCTGGTGTATTCCCAGAAGGTTCTACTTTAGAACTTACTGAAGTAGGCGTACTGGAAGAATTGGCAGCGGATATTAAACTGGTTGAAGAAAAACGTAAAAAGAATCAGTTTGCCATTGACTCATACATTGTTGATTTGACAGTCTATGATGAATATGGTGTGGAAATTCAGCCAGATACAAGCAAGGGTAAAGTTACCATTACTTTTGGTGTGCTTAATATGCAGACGATTGCCAATTTGAATGAAGAAATAGAAGTCGATGATATTAAGGTAAACGTATATCACATCCATGATGATAAGGCTGAGAAGATGGAGATTGAAGAACTGGATGCAGATGCTACTATGCAGGATGTTCAGAAGATCTATACAATGACAACCGATAGTTTCTCTCACTACGTTCTTGATTTCGTGGCTGATTCTAAATCAGAAGAACCAGTCAACAATGAGGTCATTGATACAGTAGAAGTAAACCAGGCTGGTTATACATATGAAATTGCTAGTGGAAATACAGTAAACGCAAGAACAATCGTTGAGTATTTAAAGGCAAACCAGAGTTTCCCACAAGAATTTGTTTATGGTACAGCTTTGCCTGCCAATATCGTTGTCAATGATATCGTTACCGTTCCATTAGGAGAAGCTTCTGTTACGATTACTGTATATAACGAAGAAGATGTTGAAAATTTCTATCCTGTAACAGTATATTCGCATTCTACAGAAATTAAGCCTGAGGACTACTATTACCAGCCACAGTTCATTTTAAAATGGAATGACAATGCCGATAATGGAGAAGGTGTTCAGCAGAAGCGTCCAACAGTCAATAGTATGAAAGGGAAATTCAAATTCGAATTCAGTATCGATGGTGGTCCTGCAAAGGATATTAAAGAAATCTATGATGTAGTAGGTATTGGTAGTGATGTATTCGGATTTGATATCACAACAGTGGATCCAATTACTTTTGTTGATACAACCGTCAACAATACGGAATGGGTATTCAGTATTGATGGTGAAGATCAATTCTTACCAAGTATTTATAAACGAGATGGTGTAACACATACAATCACTTACTACTTAGTACAGACAGGTACTCCAAATGGATATACCCTTGATGATCATATAGCTTCCATTTCAGGAAGTGCGGATATAGATTATATTCTTGATACAGCCATTACTAAGACACCAATCAAGGCGGAATGGAATGATGATAATAATCGTAATAATACACGTCCAACAAATATTACAGCGAATGATTTTGATGTATACCGTTCAAATACAATGAGTTCAGCTGCACCTGAAAAGGTTACTTTACCAGCGGGTGCACTTACATATAATTCTTCTACAGGTGCATTCAATATTTCAAAATTGCCTGCATATAGTCCAGAAGGATATCCATATGCGTATTCAATTCGTATAAAAGATTCATCTTTAAGCAAATTACAAATTGATGCGAATAATGAATATATTGTTTCTTATGAAAATGAAGGAAACTTTGGTTCTTATCATAATGCAGCTTATATTAATGGTACGGTTCTATTTACATTAAAAGGAACTACGAGCTTTACATATAATAAGGTATGGCAGGATGATGATCCTACTAAACGTCCAGCTGCAAAATTATACTTATATGTAATTACCGAAAATGAAATAAATGAAGCGGGAACATTTGATGCAAACCGTGGATCTGCCGTAGCTGAATTCTCTGCAGTAGATGTTCCACTAACTGATCAATACGATATCCTGGTAAAAGATAACTTACCTTTATATAACGATAAAGGTGAAAAGTTAATCTACTATGCGATGGAAAGCATGAGCTCATCCAGTGGATATGCATCAAGTGCGGATAATACAAATGCAAGTGAATCAGAAGCACATAAGAGCGAATTTAATGAACATAAGAATTCATATGGTTACTCAAAATTTGTATTAAATGACGGTACAATCATGAATGTTAATATAGGTTATATCAAAGCATCTGTAGATGTTACATTATCTGTTGGATCCATTCAGAATGATGGTAATCACTCGGTTACATTGAATCTGCAGAAATATGACTATGAAACAAGATCATGGGTTCCTGTTACATATGAAGAATATACATATGGTGATTATACAGGAACAAAGACAGGACCAATTGTTGAAACATTATCAGGATTTACAGAAGAATCATTGACACAGGAAATGGAAAGCTATTTCTTGCCTGCTTATGATGGAAAAGGAAATAAGAATATTTATCGCTGGTATGAACCAGATGTGACTGTTAAGGGGAATACAACAGATCCAGACTGGAATGATAATGGCGATAATGGTGATTATTCCGATGAAAGTATTGGTAAAGTTCTTCCAGGTGCATTAGGTAGTTCAGAAATGGTTGATGCATATCTAGATGGATGGTTTGCATTGGATGAAGATAAGATGCATACAACAATTGTAAATACAATCCAGGCTCCAATGGACTTTAAGATTACGAAGGTCTGGATGGAAAATGGTGTCAATGTCAGTGAACGCATTGCCAATGATCCAGAGAGCTTTGTTGAGGTTGAATTATATGCAAACGGAGAACCATTTGAAGGTAATAAGGTTGTTTTAACAGGAGCTGATTTTAAAGCAGATGCCAATATCTGGGAAAAGATAATCAATCGTCTTGATCGTTTTGATAGCAACGGTAAAGAAATCTACTATACAGTTGCAGAAGTTCAATCAAATCCAAGCAATGTTGCACGTCATCTATACTATTCAGAGCAGAATGTAGATGGAACTAAATATGCTGGCGAAAGACTTAGAGAAGTCAGTGCCAATCTATCAAATATGATTGGTCCAGGACATGGACGTAGTCTTGCGGTTACAAAACTATGGCAGGATGGTGCTGATATTGAATCAAGACGCTCTGTCTATGCTGCATTATTTAACGTGGAGAATGGTGGAATCGTTGCCATTACGGAGCTGAATACAAATAATAACTGGTATCAGGAAGTTACTATAAGTCCAGGTTTATCTTATATCAATATATCTGGTACGGTAGGTGAAGACTGGGATAAAGATTGTTGGGCTTTCATTGAAATTGGTACAGGACCACAGCATAGCGGACAACCAGATACAGCTGGACTTCACTACTACAATGGAAATACATATGAAAACTGGACAACAGATGATTTAAAAGCTTTACAGGCTACAACAGGAGATTGGAAAACAGCTGGTGAAGTTTCAACCGATGAAACCGATCCACAGGATGTTTCTCGTTACACATATGTTGTGGAAACAATGTTAGATAAGAGTCCATTAGGCATAGATATGTATGTATGGCGTAATACACGTATTGGTGTTGTTAACATTGAACTTCAGAAACAATGGTCTGACGGTGCCTTGATGCGTGATGGTGAATTTACATTATATCGTACAGATTATAATGGAACGGTTGAGGAAATCGATGTTTATACATCTTCGGATACAGGTTCTAAGACATCCAAAAATGGTAATCCTTATACAGTGGAACTATTAACAGGTTCAAATAAATATATTAAGAAGATTACTATTGATAATCTTCCTAAATATGATGAAAAAGGTGAAATCTATACATATACATTAAAAGAAACCGCAATCAAAGATGATGATAATGTATGGATTCAAGTAGATCCTGAATCACATACTGCCACAGTGAATGGTTCTACTTATACTTCTTCTTTAGTTATCGATTTAGAAATCGATGGTGCTGAAGGTGGTACTCGACTAGGTGAACATCACAGAAGTGGGGATATCTCGTATTGGAAAGGTTCAAATGCAATCAGTGGATCAACAAATATCGATTTCAATAAGGTATGGTATGACAAAGGTATCGTTAGTGATCGACCACTTGTATCGTTCACAATCAAACGTATCTCTACAAGTGTTCAATACAATGGTAAGACATTAGCAGAAGCATTGCGTAATGATGAAATCACAACGGAAGAGCTGATGGCATTTGTGAAGAATCATAAAGATGCAACGTCTGTCAAAGATGACCGTTTATATACAACGGAGCTTTATCACTGGAATATTAGTCTGAAGAATGTCAGCAAGTATGATAGCGAAGGATATCCATATGTATACTTTGCGATAGAAGATATGCATGGAAGTACAGATAGCTGGGATATCATTACTGGTAATATGACAAAAGCTGCATTATATCCAGATTCATCAAAGTCAAAACCAAAGGATATCTATGATATTTATGATTCGAATGATGAACTTGTTGATGGTGCATCCACTGAAAATATGATCATCATTACCGATGGTGTCAATAAAGAAACAGATGGTACAACACAGGATTACTATTCGAGAACATTTGTTAACAAACAGCTTAAAACAACAAATTTAAGTGGACATAAGGTCTGGGATCTGTTAGATGGATGGTCATATACAGATAACGCATTTGCTCCTGTTGAACTTGTGGTTTATCGTTCTGCAACTAAATTAGAAGATTATACACTTGCTGGATTTAAACAATGGAAAGCAGATCCAGCTAACAAAGTGCAGGATGTTTACAATCTTCATTTGAATCAGACTGGTACAGACACAGATAGAGATCGTTACTTCAGTGACTACCGTTACAAGGTTCTGAATGTTGATAAATATGATGAATACGGTAATGAATATAACTATGTCGTTATCGAAAAGACAGTTGTCAATGGATATCCAGTAGATGAAGTCTTATATGATGGTAATGAATTTACCGTTACAAACGTATATAAGAATGAAGGACCACACGTGGAAGTAGAAGGATATAAGGAATGGACAGCTGATGAAGATCAGATTTATGGTGATCTTGAAACATTCCTTAAGACATTAAAGCCAGCTACAATC
Source organism: Holdemanella sp. (assembly GCA_021442845.1). Lineage (GTDB taxonomy): Bacteria > Bacillota_I > Bacilli_A > Erysipelotrichales > Erysipelotrichaceae > Floccifex. The sequence goes on along the minus strand of JABUSD010000024.1, from coordinate 9,303 downwards.
ACATTGTATGCCGTACCTGCAGATAACAATGGCAATCCAATTAACGTTCCTGAAATTGAAATCGCAACCGTAACAGTAAAACCAACAGATGCAACATTTGCTGGTGAAAAGCTAAGAATCAGCTACAAATTTGACAAATATACTTCATCTACAGATCCAACGCAGAATATTCCTTACTATGGACCAAATGGAAACCCATTCCAATTCTATGTAGGTGAAGCTGTTGAAGATGGATATGAACAGATGATTAATGGTATTACAACGGTTAAGAAAGATACGCGTTACGCAATTGTACTTGAAGATATAGATCACGATAATGTATTTACAAATGCAAATGCATTCACATTCAACAATAACTATGATGGTGACGATAAAAGTTTTGATCCAAAGAAACTATGGAATGATGCCTATGTAGATAATGATGAACTTCGTCCGGATAAATTGGTATATGTTATTAAACGTTATATCAATGTAAAGGATGAAAGTGGTACAACAACTCGCGTTGTTGATCCAAACTGGTCTGAAAGCGTTACATTTAAAAAGGAGGAAAACGTTGGTAAACGTCAGTGGGACTTAAATCAGACCGAGAGAGCAAAATTAAACAAATTGGCTAAATATGATACGTTAAGTAGAGAATATTTCTATTTTGTTTATAGTGAAACTGGATATAAAAATAAGGTTGCTCAATTGACGGCAACATCCCTAGGTGATCCAATCAACGATGACTACAAATTGCAGACAATAACAGATGGTGCTTTATATAACCAGTTAATAAAACCTAAGACAGTTAATTTCCAGAAGACATGGAATTATATCACAAATGATGGTGCTACATCACAGAAGCTTCCATGGATTCAGTTTAAGAACTTACGCGCCTTTGGTGGTTTACCAGATACTGTTTACTATGTAGTCGAAAAAACAGGTGATAATGGTGCAACATGGTCAAATGTTGATGCATCGGATTATAAAGATAGTACACATACAATCACATTCAATGGTGAGAAGATTGTAGGTCATAAGACGGATATCAAGAATATGACTATGCAGCAATTCATCACGGATTTCCATGCAAAGGTAACCTGGTCACAGTTATCCAATAAGTATGACTATCGTGTTGTAGAATATCTGGTATGGGCAAATGGAACTACAGAAAAACGTATTGAAGGATCAGGTAGTGGTAATGGTATTGATTCTGATTTCCAGACATCATGTTCGGGTACTAAGTATACAACAATTGGAAACAACAATATCAAGAACCGTATGATCCGTCTTGAAAAAGTATGGGTTGATGATAAGAATAGAGATAATACTAGACCAAAATATCTTGAATTGACAATCAAGCGAAAAGATGGTGAAGGTCAAGCATATCAATACTTGTTATATCCATATAATGAAAATAACCCAACGGAAAAGAATGACGATGGTTCAGATCGAAATGATTATCTAAGAACAGACGGTAGAGCAGGAAACTATAGAAGCTATTATGTTTCTCGTGATATCGCAGTTCCAGTCACTTTAGCAAGTACATTAACAGACGTTCAGAATAATTTTGATTTCACTGAACGATTTGTAAAAGCGGATAAGGTAAACACAGATACAGTTGCAGAAAGTCTATATACAAATAAAGAATTCAAGGGTGTTAGACTTGAATCTAATACATATGTTGCTCAATTTGAAAATACATATGATGGATTAAAGAAGATTAAGTTTACCGTTGATAAGAACTGGACAGGCGATGATGCTTGGAAGAAAGTTACACGTGCAACTATCAAGTATGTATTAGAATATAGAGATCCAACATTAACAACCTCTGCATGGATTCCAGTTGGTGATATATCAAAGAAAAATGATGCGGGAACTATTGATGTATTTACGGATGACAACAAGCTAGGTGTTGTATCTATTCCTTATAGTGAGGGTGTCAATTATAAATATGAATGGACAAATCTGAGAAAATACTGGAGCGATTCAATGATTGAACAGCTTCTAGATGAAGGTGTTCAATTAGCAGATTCAAGCGTCAGAATGAAGGAAAGTGTTCCTGTATTAGTTCAATATCGTGTTACAGAATATATCACATATGAAGATAGTGGAACCCATACAGACAAAGGTAAATACTGGTATTACAGGACATCCCCTTCATCGCAATATATTCAACCAAGTATAACAGAATCTACAAATGAATATAGCGGAACTTTCACAAATACATTGCCTAAGTGGCCACTTACATTAAAGAAACAATGGACAAAGAATGGTTCAACAGGTGTGATTTCTTCAGATGATGTGGGTATATTAGCAAATTTAGGAATTCTTCCTGAACAACTAAAGATCAAGATTGAATATACGGTTAATGGATCAGACTGGTATGCAATTCCAGATCAGTCAGTGAAGTTAAATAATAGTACTTCTACGACTACTTACGTATTTAGCAATGGGGAAGCCGTTTTCTCATCAAAAAATCTAGCTGGTGGATTTACATTAGAGCCATTCCTTCCAAAATATGATAAAGATGGTAAGGAGATGACATATCGTGTATATGAAACAGGCTACAAGTTCAAAAATAAATCATGGACTACACTTAGTGGAACGGATCAGAATAAAGTTGTCATCGACAATATCGAATATGGTAAAGCGGTTGAAATGACATTTGCAAGTGCAAGTAGTAAGTGGAATGCAACATTGTCAAATGATTATAGCTATGTTCGAAAAGTTCTTCGTAAGGATTGGGTCGATGATAATAACCGTGATGGTGCAAGAACTGACTTTAGTTTCACTTTATATCGTGATGGACAACCATTCGGTACAGCTAACCTTGGAACAGGAGCAACATCAGATCTTAAAAATAATCTTGTAACAGTCTCTAAGACACAGGATGCAAATGGATACTGGACATTTGAATGGAATTACTTGCCTAAGTATAAAGATGGTTCAACAACCGAATTGTCTGTATATGAATGGAAGGAAACAACGGCACCTTCAAAATACACAGCATTAATAACAGATTCTATTACACCAGATGATGTTGCTTGGAATGCAGCAAGCATTGATGCAACGGCTATTACAGCGGTTGAAACAAACTCATATCAGCCAGAGATGGGTAATATTGAAGTGAAAAAGAATTGGGTAGATCTGGATGGTGCATTGGATACTCGTACAGATAAGCTATATTTCAAACTTCAATACAAATCGGATGGAGACTGGACAGACGTTCAACAGGCTATATTAAAAACAATCAATGGCAACAAATATTGGTATGTGGATGATGGTTCAGGTACTTATGTACAAGGTAAGAATAATGTTGCTTATACAACAACGGATTTATCAGCCAATAATGGATGGATTGAAGTAACGGGTTCAGACTGGAAGACAAGCTGGAAAGATTTACCTGTATATTATTACCAAAAAAAGAAAATAAGTTATCGCGTTATTGAAGGTAAGAAAGATACAGATGGTACTATCAAACAGGTATCGGATCTTGGTGGTTATAAAGTAGAAGTATATACTGTTAATGTTACAAATCAACAGACAAAGCAAACTACGGTTAAAAATACAATAGATCCACAAAGCATAACGGTTAAGAAAGAATTCAAAGATTTCGCGACTGATTCTGTATTGCCTACATCCGTAACATTTGAAATCCAATACAAGAAGGGTGCAGATGGAAGCTGGAAATACTTCGAATATAATAGTAAGACTACATTCGATGGAAAAGTTACATTCAATAGTGATAATTCTAAATCATATGTAACCGTTACAAAAGACAATAGCTATTCAATGACGATTACTGGTCTACCAAAGGAATCAGCAGATGGTGATACATATTACTATAGAATTAAAGAAGTATATATCCAGTATGCTGGTGATACAAAATATGAAGTTGCTAACGGTAAGGTAGGGCCATGGACAGTTGTAACAGAAGCGGATGATACAACAGATGGTAATACTACCGTAACAGCAGTAAATAAATTGATCTCTGGTAAGATTACGGTAACGAAGGACTGGGAAGATGGAAATAATCGTGAAAAATCTCGTCTTAGCGAGCTTGAAGTAACACTATACAGAGTGCATGATGGTACGGAATCTAAAGTTAAGACACTTAAATTAAATAGTGGTAATTCATGGACACAAACATTTGATAATTTACCTGTCTATGATAATACTAGCAATACAAAGAGCAAGTACTATATCGTAGAAGAAAGATCATCAGATGGTAAGCTTCCAGGTAGCAACAATCGAAAATATGTAATCACATCAGATCCTGCTAGTTTAATAAATAAGGCAGTGGGTGTTGAAGTAACGCAAGGTGTAACAAAAGAGACAACGGTTACAAATACATATAATCCAATTGTGATTAATGTCGATGCAAAGAAGATCTGGAATGATGATTACGATAAGAACCGTCCTGTTGCGGGTGTTAAGTTAACATTGCAGTATAGTATTGACAGTGGTACAACATGGAAAGACTTTAAAGAAGAAAACCGACTTTCTAGTTTAGATGAACTATTAGATGCTGATGCTACAAAGGTATTCATTGTATCAAACGATGCATTTACACAGACAGTCAAGGATTCAATAGATAGTTCAACTTGGGGAACGGCAAGCTGGAAGAACTTAACAGCATATGTATTGGTAAACAACAAACGTGTTGCTGTACAATATCGCGTTAAGGAAGATGCAATTCCTGGATATGCACAGGTTGGTACTTCTTCAACTGTTCACTATACAGAAGGTGATGATGTAACGAAGTCTAAACTTGTAACAGTTACAAATAAATTACAGACTGGATCTCTAAAGGTTTCTAAGAAATTTACTGAAAATGGTACAGAATTAAGTGTTGCGACGATGGATCAGATGGTTGATGATGAGCTTCTTCCAGAGAAGTTGACAGTAACACTGACGGCTAAAGATTCAACAGGTAAAACATATATAATTCCATCAACAATCACAACAAGTGGAGAAATGGAATATGTTAAGGGTAAGGGATATACAAGTGTTACATTTGAAGACTTGCCAACAGTAGATTCTAAGGGTAATGCGATTAAGTACCAGGTAAAAGATACAGCAACAAGCGGATTCAGCGTTGCATATGGAGAAGTAACAGGCATTGAAATTGAAGCAAATGATGAAGAAACAGCTACAATTACAAACGATTACGAATATGTAAATGCTCATGTTGAAAAGAACTGGAACGATAATGATAACCGTGATGGTCTTAGAGCTAAATCTGTGGATGTAACTCTATATCGAGTACAAAAAGGTAAATCTCCAGAAAAAGTCGGTGATACGATTACATTGGATGATGACAATGATTGGGAATACACATGGACTAAGCTAGAGAAATACAGTTATGAAGGTACAACAAAGGTCAACTACCAATACTATGTAGTGGAAGATAGTGTTACAAATTACACAACAACGTATACAGTTGATGGTGGTGCATCAAAGAAAACTGGAGCAGAAGCGAAAGTTGAACCTAATAAGGGTGCAACAGCTGAATTTGATGTAACAAATACATATACACCAAAGGTAATCAATATTGATGCGACTAAGATCTGGGATGATGAAAACAACAAGACAGAAACGCGTCCAGAATCAATTACATTAACGCTTCAATATAGTACAGATGGTGGAACTACATGGACTAACTTCCCTGAAACAACAGACAATCCAAATAATCGATTGACTGCCCTTGGTAATCTATTAGATTCAACTACAGATGAAACTGTTGTTTATATGGTATCAAACGATAAGTCTACGCAGACGATTACTGGTGATAAGACAGCTGCTAAGTGGGAAAAGAAAGCTAAATGGAATAATCTAACGGCGTATGTCGTTGTAAATGATGTAACAACGAAAGTTCTATACCGTGTTATTGAACAGGCTTCGATTAAAAACTATGTATCGGTTGGATATACGGACACGATTTACTATGATGAGGAAGATCCAACACAGACGACTTATACTGGTGAAATCACAAACCGTATAACAACAGGGGCTATAACCGTTAATAAAGCATTCAATGGTGAAGGAACATCCGCTTCAAAACTTTCTGCACAAAAACTGAAAGATCTTGTTGCTGCTGGACTTCTACCAGACAAATTAACTGTTAAGTTATCGGCTACAGTAAATGGTCAACCATATGCTATTAAGGGTGTTACAACATCGAAGGTTATGACATTTAATACAACAGCTGGTGCTTATTCAACGGTTATATTCGATGGATTGACAAGATTAGATACAGAAGGAAATGTAATTTCTTATAAGGTTACAGATGAATACGCGGGTAACTTCTCTGTTGTATGTGGTTCAACAGATGGAATTGCAATCGATGAAGAAACGGCAACAGCTTCGGCAACTATCACAAATACATATTACAATTTCAGTGCTGGTGCTAATAAAGTATGGGAAGATGGAAGTGATCGTGATGGTAAACGAACAAATTCTGTTGTTGTTAAATTACAGCGTAAGATTAAAGGATCAAGTGCTGATTGGGATACTTACAAAACAGCTACCTTAGATTCAAATAATTCTTGGAATGTTAACTGGACAGATTTACCAGTATATTACTCACATAAAGATAATAAGGTATATGAATATCGCGTTATCGAAGATAGTGTTTCTGGATATGATGTGGAATACTATGTAATATCAGGTACAACTAAAACTGTAACAAGATCTTGGGAAGCTAGCAAAGACAAGAATGTACATATTAGCGCTATAAATAAACGCGAACCAGATCTATTCACAATCAAGGGTACTAAGAGCTGGGATGATTCAGATAACAAGTATGGTCAAAGACCAACTGAAATTCAGTTCAAATTACAATACTCAACGGATAAGAAGACATGGAAGGATGTAGAACATGTTGATTCTGTACCAGATCCTGACAAAGATACGGGTGATACAGTATTCACAACAAGTGATGTGACACAGACATTGAAGGCATCCGACAACTGGAAATCTGTTGAATGGAAGAATCTTCCAGTATATGTTAAGAGTGGAAAAGTTGTTTACTACCGTGCTGTCGAAATCGATGTTCCAGATGGATATACATCCGATGCGATTAGCGGTGAACAGGCTGGTGAAAAAGGTAAGACATTTGAAGTTACAATTGAAAATGAATTGGATCCAACTTCAATAACAGTGAATAAGATCTGGGATCCAGAAGAAGATCCATTTAAAGACTACAACTTCCTTCCAAAGGAAATCGATGTTCAGGTACAGTATCGAAAGGCTGGAGATACGAATTGGAAAGATTTACCTAAGGGTGGAAAAGCGACTTTAAATAAGGGTAACCAGTGGACAAAGACATTTAATAATCTAAATGGTTCTTATGAATACCGTGTAATTGAAACAGCGATCCGTTATAGCCAAACGGAAGAAATTAACGTTGTATACGGAACGGATAAGGCAAGCGGTGATGTTGGATACTTTGTATACACTTCAAGCACAACAGGTAATAAGACAAATGGTTATACAACAAATATCACAAATACAATTCCTAAGACGGAATTAGAAGTATTTAAGATTTGGCATGATGGAGATAACCGTGATGGATTTAGACCAGAAAGCATCTTAATCGATCTTCATATGATTGATTCAAATGGAAAAGATGTAGTAATCGATAAAGATGTTAAGCTTGTAAATGCAAATGGAATATGGTCTCACAAGTGGACACAGCTTCCTAAGATGACTCGTGATGGTCAAGCGGTTGCGAAGTACTATGTGATTGAAAAATCAGTGGATAAAGATGTATATTCTCAGAATTACAGCGTAACAGAACAAACAGCAATCGCAGTTGATGAAAATACACCAGCTCAAATTGATATCACAAATACACATGAACCATACTTAATAAATGTTGATGGAACTAAGGTCTGGAAAGATGACGATGACTTCTATGGATTACGTGACAAAGAAGTTAAGTTAACACTTGAATATAGCTTAGATGGTGGTAAGACATGGAGCCGTGACTTTACGAAGATGGATGTAGCAAATCGACCTGCCCCAGATAAAGACAATGGTAAAACGGTTTATACATCAAGTGAAACTACACAGAAGATTGAACCAAAAGATGCTACGTCAAAAGAATGGACGAAGGCTGAATGGAAAGACTTAAGTGCCTATGCTCTTAATAATGATGGTAAGTCAGTCAAAGTTCAATATAGAGTTGTCGAATTAGTAAATGATGTTCCAGTATGCTACAAGATGACACCAAGTGCTACAGCTTCATTTGAAAAGGGAACAACAAAACCTGTTCAACTTGAAGTTACAAATGAACTTGTCGATGTTACAGAAATTTCCGCAACAAAAGTTTGGGAAATCGGAACAGATATCGCAAATCCAGATCTAGTATTACCTGAATTCATTACCGTTCAGTTACAATACTTAGAGAATGGTGATTGGGTCAATGTTCCTAAGAATAGTACAGGTAAGATTGAACGTATTAACGGTACACAATTCTCAACTATTACATTCGATAAGTTGAGAGATGATCTGGAATACCGCATCATTGAAACATCTATCACATATTCTGATGGATCTACAATTGATGTAGTGGAAGATACAACAAGTGCTGGAACATTAACACCTGGTACTGGTTCAAACGCTGTCATCTCTACAAATTCTGGAGTTGTTGGAAACTTCGAATACAAGTCAGAAACTGTATATGATGAAAATGCAAATGTTTACATCACAACATTAACAAATACGCTTCCTGAAACTGAATTCACAGTTAAGAAGGTATGGGATGACAACAATAACGCATTGAAGCGTAGAAGAACAATCACAGTGAACCTATATAGAGATGTTAATGGTGCTAAGAAAGAAGATTGTTTAGTCGCAACAGCTAAGTTGACAGAAGAAAATGGATGGACATACACATGGAAGCATCTTCCAATGTATGTAAATGGAAGTACAACAGACTTATCTGTTTATACAATTGAAGAAATTCAGATCAGTGGATATAACAAGCCTACTTACAACAAGAACAATGTATCCTTTGATGATAAAGGTACAGCTGTTATCCAGGTTACAAATAAGGTTATTCCACGTACACCAACAGGTGCTGAAACAGATATGAAGTTATATGGATCGCTATTCACAACATCTGGATTGGCATTAGCTACTGCAGGAGTTGCCATTCTTTCTAAAAAACGCAAGGAAGAAGACGACGAAGAAGCGTAATCAACAATAATTAGAGAAGGCTTAAAAACCTTCTCTTTTTATATGGGAAGTTTTCATATTTAGAAAAGGTTAAGGTACTTAATATTTTATATTAAGAATCATATCTTATACTAAAAC